>JANWXX010000059.1 GCA_025057345.1 Polyangiaceae bacterium
CCCTGATCCGCCAAGCGTCGGGCTTCTGCGAGCCTCCGGGAGAACGCGGACATAACGGATGCTGCCGGGGCAGGGCACAGAACTTCCCTGCGCGGCACTTCTAGCGGAGACACGGTTAGCAGGCGAGGAGGGGGCAAAGAAGAGGAGGAGAGCGTGCGTGAGGAAGGAGTTGGTGCTCCTCGCTCGAAAGCGAATGCTCCAGGAGGACCCACCGGGTGCAGTCCCAGTGTGGGAGGTGGCCATCCATCCGCATGCCCCAGCACCAGTACCCCACTTCGGGAGAGTAGCCCCGTTAGCAAGGCGAGCAGCCTCCGTCGAGCGTCCCGTTCCAGATAGATGAGGAGGTTCCGGCAGAGGATCACATCCCAGGGGCCCTCTTGCGGGCGTAGTTCAAGGGCGTTGCCCTGCCGCAACCGCACACACCCCTGGAAGAGGCGGGCGGTCTCAATCATGTGTTCAGCGAGAAGGCCTAGGAGCGGGAAAGAGCCGGCCTGGACCCGGAGCAGAGCAATGCGGGTACCCAGCACACGGGGAGCAGGGCGCTCACCGAGGAGAGAGGCAAAATCAAGAACAGGGACAACAACACTACGGACGTTCCCGAAGCCGACGAGCCAGGGGGGAGCATGACGGATGGGCCGAAGCTCAACGAGGGGGACGACCTCGCTCACCTCCCTCGCAGGCAGGGCATACAATTGTTGGTTCGCCTGAAGAAGTACGACAAGCAAGGGAGGCCTCAGGCACCGTCATAGACTTTGTAACGGGCAATCTCTTGCGTGAGCCGTGGATGGCGTCGCGCATGGTGACCGTGGCATTGTTGAACTCTTTGAGCGAGGCAGACATCTGTCGCATGCTCTCGGTGAGCTGGGCCATGGATGCGCTGATCTGTCGGGCACCTTCCGACTGATTTCGCATCCCCTCGTTGACGCTCTCTCATCCTTGAGTGCCTTGCTCCGCACCGTCAAAGATTGGATGCTCCCCCGATCCGTCTCCGTTGCAAGCCGGAGGGCCAGCAAATACGCTTCAATGATGTAAGCCGGTGGAGGTAGGATATCTGCAACTAGCTACTTTCCCGAGGCAATCTGCTCGTAGATCGGCCCCCCCCACGCGCACCCGCTCCAAAGTCCCAAAGGAGACATAGGCAAAGGCGCCAAAGGAGAGCGCAAACACCACCACCAGCAGCGCCAAGCGCGTCGTCAACCTCAAATCTCGAAGGAAGCCCATGCGCAAGACCATAAAGAGACCACAAATCCTTTCCCTCGGACAGACCCTGCACTTACCCACCTCGGGGGGCCAAGGGAGTATTCAAAATTCGAGCAAGCTCCTCCGAGGTTAGCCGAAAAGCTCGTGCCACCTCCCGGTCCAGGGCTACCTGCTCTGTCGCGCTGACCCCTCTGTTCCTCTTCGATAGCTCGTGCCCCATCCTAGCCAGCGGTGCCACCAGCTCGGGAGGCGGCATCGGAAGCCCCCGGAGATGCCCAATCTTCACCTGAGGGATCCCTGCCCTCGCATCCCGATGCCTCAGGTAATGGAACCATCGGATCGGTGTCGAATTCAGGTACGCTACCAGAAAATCCCCAGGGTACCTCTCGTCCTCAAAGCCGGCCAGCAGCGAGTTACGGAACGGAATCCCGTCGGACCTTACCGCCACCGGATATCTCGCCGTCTGCCGGATCAACACCTTCACTTCCCTCCAAACTCCTCCCTCCAGCTTTCCCCCGAAGCTCCCTACGGCTGCATAGTACGATGGGGGCCTCACGGAGAAAGCCTGGATGTCCCCGCCGCACCGCAGCCCCACCGGATGCTCCTCGTCCGGTTCCTGTCGTAGCTTCCTCCGCTCTTCCCGAGTGCTCTGTACCCCCCGCTCCCCAAACAGATGACCCGGGAGAGGAGGCCCCGAGAGCTTCTCCAAAAGGATCTTCGTCTCTCCGTCCAGATCCCCTCGCCGCAGCGGCCAGGGCCCCTCATCTGCCTCCCCTTCGCCCTCCCTCCGGGTCGACAGAAGCACCATCCCCGGCTGAAAAACCCCCTCGAAGGCGTCCTCCCCGAGATCCGGAAGATCCTCGTCGCAGCGGCACCACCGATTGTGCTCTCTCCGGGCCTGGGCGTAGCCTGCCAGCTCCGCCATGCTGCTCGGGAGCACCAGCCCCAGCCGCCCCCCGGGCCGCAGCTCCCTCGCGCACCGCTCCACAAAGAGCGCTTGCAGGTTGCGGTACCCCCGAAACGACGCGAAGCGCCGGGCATAGGAGGCGCGGCGCTCCGGGGCCAGGGGCTGCGCTGCCCTCCCCACATAGGACACCCAAGGGGGGTTCCCCACAAGGGCATCCAGCGGCCCTCCCAAAGGCAACGCTTCCCCCTCCAACGCGTCGCCGCACCGCAGAGCCTCATCCGCAAAATTCAGGGGGAGGGAAGGATCCGCCGCCAACAACCACAAGGAGTGTCGGGCCACCTCCACGGTCAACTCATCCAGATCCACCCCATACAGGCACTGCCTCGCCACCAGCGAGCGGGCCTCCCCCGGGTGGATTCCTGCGAGCTGTGAGAGCCTCGCCCCAAGCTGTACGCAGGCTTCCATCAGGAAGATGCCAGCTCCCATCGCTGGATCTCCCACTCGCAGCGCCAGCAGCGCTTCGGGGGTTCGGCACCGCGCTATCAGCGGTGCTAGTGCCGCCGCCACCACCTCCCTCACCACCGCAGGTGTTGTGTAATGGGCTCCTCGCCGCCGCCGGTCTGCTTCCTCCTGGAGGTGCTCGTGGAGTGCTCCCAACAAACCCACATCCCGAAATACCTCGGGGGGTGCTTCCGCGAAGGGATTCAGGGTCAGCCGCGGCGCCGGAGGGACCGACGCTCCCGGGACTAGCTCTGCGGCTTGCCTTACAAAGCAGGCCTGTACAAGTGCTCTCCGGGCAGCTCCCAACCGCCCCTCAGCCGTTCCCGTAGGTTGCTCCTGGGCAATGGTCAGCAGTGCCCTCCGAGCCTCTCGCAGCAACGCAACTCGCCCATTCACCTCGCTGGAAACATCACGATCCTCGCGGGGTGTCTACGGGATATCCCGCGGTCCACCTCAACCCGATCGTTTTCTTGGTATAACCGCTCCCATGGCACTCAAGCCCACGCAAAAATCCTCTGGTGGTGGCTCGCGGATGTCGCTGGCGAACATCACCCGAGGCAAGCAAGATCGCCCCCTGCGCGTGATCCTCTATGGGGTAGAGGGCGTGGGAAAGTCCACCTTTGCTTCCCAGGCACCCAATCCCATCTTCCTCTGCGCAGAAGACGGAACTTCCCACCTGGATGTCGCTCGTTTCCCCAGCCCTCGCACTTGGAGCGAGGTTCTTGAGGCGATTCGCGTGCTGACAGCAGAAGACCACGTCTTCAAGACGCTGGTGATCGACACCCTCGACTGGCTTGAACCGCTGTGCTGGCACTACGTCTGCCAGCAGAACAGCAAGCAAAGCATCGAAGATTTCAGCTACGGCAAGGGTTACCTGCTCGCCATGGAGCAGTGGCGCCAGCTCATCGGCCACCTGGAGAACCTCTCCCGCACTCGCCGCATGCACACCGTCATGGTAGCCCACGCCGCAATCCGCCGGGTCGATGATCCCCAGACAGGTCCGTTCGACCGTTACCGGATGAAACTCCACGAAAAGAGCGCTGATGTACTCCGGGAGTGGGTGGATGCCATTCTCTTTGCTCGTCATGAAGTCAAGACCATCGAGCGCAATGGCAAGGCACGCGGGGTTTCCTCCGGCGTGCGCCTCTTGCACACCACGTGGACAGCCGCCTACGACGCCAAGAACCGCTTTGATCTGCCGGATACCCTGCCGCTAGCCTGGGATGAATTTGAAGCTGCCGTTCGCGCTCATGTGCCCGCTGACCCCGAGCGTCTTCGCGCTGAGATTCTCGAACTCATTCCTCGCCTCAACGACCGCACCAAAGCTGAAAAAGCCCTCAAGGAATGGGCCGGCAGTGACCCCGCTCGCCTAGCGCAGCTTCTCGACAAAGTCCGCAGCAAAGTCGCCATCCAGGAGGCGGCGAACCCTCCGGCCAAGCAGGCTTCCTCGAAGGAGGATGCCCCCCCCGAGCCATTCGGCCCGTGAGCTTCTCTACCCACCCGGCACGATCACCGTGCCTGGTGCATACCGCAGGTGCGCCCACCACGAAAGCGTGATTCCCGCAGCAACGGCCACTGGCAGCGAGTTGTTCACACCGTACAGGGGGATCGCTAGCACATCGTCGCAGCGCCCCAAAAAACCAGGAGGAAACCCGAACCGCTCGCTTCCGAAGGCCAGCACAACTTCCCAAGGAAACGCTCGTGCCTCATAGAGGCTGCGCCGGGAGGCCTCTCGCTCCAGAGCCCACACCGGCCTTCCATGTACATACTCGAAGAATGCCTCGACATCCGGCAGCCGGCGTACCTCCTCAAGCCGGTGCATCCCCATGCTTGCCTTCTCGTAGTGGGGCTCGGTCCCGATGAGCAGTACCTCTCTTACGAGGAAGCTGTGGCACACTCGGATGATCGCTCCGACCGCAAACGGATTCCCTGCCGCCAGCACGGCGACTGACAAGCCGTTGCGCAGCGGGGCCAGCGCCGACCGGATCTCTTCCGGCGGCTCTTCCAGGGGCGGATCGAGCGGCATCTAGACGGGCACCAGAGGATCACTAGAGTCGCCACCATGGCGAACCGTGTCCACAATTTCAACCCAGGGCCCGCAGCCCTCCCTCTGCCGGCTCTGCTCCGTGCTCAAGAAGAGCTCCTCGACTTCGCTGGAACAGGCATGTCGATCCTAGAGCACAGCCACCGGGGCAAGGAGTACGAAGCCGTCCACCAGGAAGCATTGGGGCTAATCCGATCCCTGCTGGCGGTGCCAGAATCCCATCAAATCCTTCTGCTGCAAGGCGGCGCTCACCACCAGTTCGCCATGATTCCCATGAACTTCCTCCGTCCAGGGCAGAGAGCCGACTACCTCATCACCGGCTCCTGGGGCGAGCGTGCCCTGGAAGAAGCCCAAATCGTCGGACATGCCCGAGAGGCTGCATCCACTCGTCAGGACGGCACCTTCCGCCGGACGCTCCGCCCGAACGAGATTCCCTCAGGAGAGGGTGCCGCTTACGTCCACTATACGACCAACGAGACAATCCATGGGGTCCAGTTCCACCATACCCCGGAGGTGAAGGCCCCTCTCATTGCCGACATGTCCAGCGACCTCTTTTCTCGGCCCTTGGAGGTCGCCCGTTTCGACCTAATCTACGCCGGCGCCCAGAAAAACATCGGCCCCTCCGGGGTAACCGTCGTCATCGGTCGCAAGAGTTTCCTCGACGGAGGACGCACCGACATCCCCAAGTACTTCCGTTATACCACTCACGCTGCCGCCGAATCCCTCTACAATACTGCCCCCACCTTTGCGATCTACCTCGTTCGCAACGTGCTCTCTTGGCTTGAGGAGCAGGGAGGCGTCGCCGCCATCGCACGCCAGAACGAGGAGAAAGCCTCGCTACTCTACCGTGCTCTCGACGAGGATCCTGACTTCTTTCGTGTCCCGGTCGAGCGCGATAGCCGCTCCCGGATGAACGTGGTCTTCCGCCTCCCCACCGAGGCCCTGGAGGACCGCCTGGTCCACGAAGCCAAGAAGCGCAGCCTGATGGGAATCAAAGGGCACCGCTCCGTCGGCGGCATCCGAGTCTCCCTCTACAACGCAGTTTCCCTTGCCTCCGTCGAGATCCTCGCCCAGTTCCTCCGTGACTTCCGTACCCAGGCATGGCCATGACTCGCCGGCTCCTCCAAACCATTGACTGTGACTACATGCTCCCCGGCCTCGCTGCCGCCTTCCTCCGGGTCGAGGGTGATGAGGCTGCCTTCGTGGAAACCAATACCTCCCATGCAGTTCCCAAGCTCCTTGCTGCCCTCGCCGCTGCTCAACTCCGACCGGAGCAGGTTCGCTGGGTCATCGTCACCCACGTCCACCTGGACCATGCCGGTGGTGCCTCCGCGCTCATGAAGGCCCTGCCCAATGCCACGCTCCTGGCCCACCCCCGTGCCGCTCGCCACCTCATCGATCCTTCTCGGCTGGTCGCCAGTGCCACGCAGGTCTACGGAGCCGAGAACTTCGCCCGCCTCTACGGCGTCATCGAGCCTATTGACCCAGCCCGGGTTCGCTCCCTGGAGGACGGAGCCTCCATTGAGCTAGGCAGTTCGTCCCTCCAGGTGTTCCATACCCGGGGACACGCCAACCACCACTTCGTCGTCTTCGATAGTACCTCCTCCTCGGTGTTCACCGGCGATACGTTCGGATTGGTCTATCCTAGGCTCCAACGTGCCAAACGCTTTGCTTTCCCCTCCACCAGCCCTACCGACTACGACGGCTTGGAGGCCCGCAAGAGCATCGACCGGGTGCTCTCCCTCGGGGCTGAGCGCGCCTTCCTCACCCACTTCGGCGAAGTCCGCGACCTCCTCGTCATTGCCGATCAGCTCCGACGCTGGCTCGACCTCTCTGACGCGCTCGTTCGGGAGGCGGCTGCCCTCCCGCCAGCCGAGCGGGAACCCCTGCTCCGCCGGCGCCTCGCCGCTGCCCTGGAGCAAGCTGCTCTCGAAGCCGGCCTCTCCCTGGACGACAACGACTGGAGGCTCCTCGACCTCGACCTCGGCCTCAATGCTCAGGGCCTTGCCTTCGCCGCAGGAAAACCCTTACCCTTCACCACAATCTCTACTTGAGCAGTGCCTCTAGGACACCTTGCTTGAGCGCTGCTCGAACCATTCCGTAAAAGTTCTGACCCAGAGCCCTCTTGGCCCGCCATAGGATCTTTCCATCGGTCTGCGGGATGATGTAGAGCCTCCCCACAAGCATCTCGTCGATAGCGACCTTGGCCACCTCCTCGGCGCTCCATTTGGCTTCGGTCACCAGCTTGTCGGTCTTCTCCCCTGTTCCACCGCCAAAAGAGCGTGCTGCCTTGTGGATGTTGGTCCGGAGAAACGTGGGACAAAGCACAGACACATGGACGCCTGCCGGACCAAGTTCTACAAAAAGGGTTTCGGAAAGAGCAATGACACCCGCCTTGGTCACGTTGTAGGGGCCCATCATCGGGGCCGCCAACAGACCGGCTGCACTAGCTACATTCAGCAAAAACCCCGAGCCTCGCCGCACCATTTCAGGCCCGAAATAGTGGCAGCCCCAGATGACGCCCATTAGGTTCACGTCCACCTGGAACTGCCACTCCTCCACGGGGATCTTCCCCAGCTCCCCCACCACGGCGAGCCCTGCATTGTTCACCAACACATCCGTCCCTCCCCACAGCTCGCTGGCCTTCCTGGCCATGGCCTCCACCTGCTCTGGCTTTCGTACATCCACCTGCATGGCGTGTGCCTCGCAACCCCGGCAGCGCAGCATCTCCGCTGTCTCCTCTGCCGTAGGGAGGTTCACGTCGGTGACCAGTACGCGCGCCCCGCGCCCGGCCAAGTCATTACAGAGGGCCCGACCGAGGCCGCTGCCTCCTCCGGTCACGACCGCACGAGCACCTCGCGGGAGTTCCTTCATCTCCGGCAACCTACCACGTTCAGAGAGCCCCAAGGAGAGGATTGGCTCGGAGCGCCTAGCAGGCTTCTCTCTAGGCTGTTCCCGCGATCAGCGTCCCGAATCACGGGTTCCAAACGAAGGCCCGGGGGCGCATCGGAGAGCTTATCGCATACAGCGTGGTCTGCTCGTCTCGGTTCACGGATGCTCCCTCGACGCCTGCACGTTGAATCCAAACCTCCTCGTGAGAGCCTCGATCTAGCGCCACGGCAAACTGACACCCGAGCTTCGCCAGCACCATGGCATTGGGCCCGTCGGAAGCAGCCATTGAGTGGGCAAAGACGGCTCGACCCGAGGGAAGTACGCAGGCAGCTCCTCGGCGCCGAACAGGACCCGTCACCTCGGCTGCATGGTTCAGGTTGCCGTGGATCAGCAGCAGCGGCAGCTCCACCACATCTACCAGGTTCTTCTCCGGAGGAGCGCCGTGGGTGATACGAAGCTCCCCCTGGGAGTCAACGACCAGGTACCCCATTCCTCCCTTGTAGGTGCTGAGCAGACGGTTGCCGATGAGTAGCCCTAGGCCCCGAGGTCGCCTGCCATTGGCTAGCCCCAGCGCTGCCAGCACCCGTCGATCTTCACCCTCGGGAAGCTGCCTCACCTCTGGGCTCTGTCCCTCGTGGCGCCCACCCCGGACCCGATAGACCACCCTCCCCGCATCCAGACCCAAGAGCTTCACTTCGACGCCATTGTGGCTGCTGCGAGCCTCCCAGGCTCCGGGAAGCCAGGAAGGAGCCGGCTGCACACCGGGATCTCGCGTCCAGGTAAGGGTACCTGCCACCTGGGGCCGGGTATCGCGGAGGAGGATGTAGAAAAAATCCTTGGGGGACCATTCAATATACCGCTCCGGAAGGATCTCCATCCGCGGCGACAAAAGCCGGACGTCATAGTCCTTCTTCGAGACGTCTCGGATGTCGGTGAAGACAAAGCCGGTATGCTTCGGGTTCATGTCCAAGTGCATCCCAGCGACGCACCCTGCCTGGATCATAGCCCTCCCCAGGGTCACCCCGGAGAGATCATCGCCCCAGAAATACAGGAAGTGACCAGGACGGGTGACGCAGACGCCGGAACGCTCCGTCAACACACTATGACCTGCAAGCTGGTACCCCCACTGGAGCCTCCCCGACGGGTTGAACTTCCCGTCGAGAACCAGAGGATCCAGATTCTGCCGGAAGGAAATCAGGTTCTCTGGTATCTCCTCGCTCGGGCCCCAGGCGCCCAGCCCGACTCGGTGATCCTCCGTGACCACCACCGTAGCAGCGCCGGGCTTCGGCGGTAGCAACACCCGCCGGTTGACCATCATTCCGTAGGCTCCGTGGGTCGTCTTGAACGCGCCGTTGAAGGCCCCCACCACGCGGGAGAGCACCTCCGGCTCACGGGGAATACGTCCAAAGCTCTTGGTCCCCGTCAGCGGCATCGGATCTTCGACGCCGCCCTCCATGTTCAGCTCCAGTTGCCTCATATCGAGGGCTACGATCAGCACCGGAGCGTAGGGTCGCTTCGGGTCCGGTTTGATCCATGTCTTGTAAAAATAAGCTGGCGGGTCCACGGCCCCCGGCAGCTTCTTCAAAAAACTCAGGTTGACTGGCTCCCAGACTCCCTCTCCTGCCTCCGGCTGCCGCCAGATGCTCGGAAGCCTCGCCGGTGGCCAGTAGCCCCCGTCATCCCCGGCAGCAGACGCATCCAGGGGAGGTGATGGCAGGCTATCCACCGCCACCGCGGCCATCGCCGGAGCCTTACGAGAGATCCGGTACCCTGCTTGCCTCACGACATCCCGAGCTCCAAAGAAGGTTTCCTCCAGCCAGGCGATGGGCGCTGGCCCTACCAAGCCTCGCACCGTATCCACCGCCCACAGGATCGGCGCCTTGCGCAGGTGGGGCTGCCGCTGAAACGTGATGCCCGCCTCCTCAGCTTTCTCAAAGCCCCCAAGCGCCGGATCGTAGAGCGCCGGCGGGTTCTCCGGGGTGTGCAGTGCCAGTTTCCCTTGCCGGAACCCAATCCTGACCGACGGAACCGGGTTCTCGAAAGAGAAATCCACCCGCCCAATCCCGGACCAGCTCCCCTGAGCTAGCCAGTTGCTCAGCCCACCCTGCCATCGCTCCAACCAGTTGCTGGCCCCCACTACCCCCCCGTCCCCCGCTAGGTCCAACAACGTTATCCCCGAGATGCTTCCATAAGCAAGGGTGGCCAAGGCAACATACCGGGAAGCATAGGGACCATCCGCCGTCAGGGCTGTCTCGTCTCCTAGTGGGCTTTGGCTTAGGTTATGGAGGCTCCGGACACCAAGCGGGTGCCCTTCCAAGGACAGCCTCACCCGGGCCCGGTACAGATCCCGGGGGCCTCCCCCCGCCGGTGCCGCTAGAAATAGCACGCGTCGTCCCAGCGTCAGCTCTTCCAGTAGGCTCCCCGGGGCCTCCCAGACAAATTCCCCCGGTCGGACTCGCCCTCCCACAGCTTCCCCCAAAAGCGCCGCCACGCCCTCGACGGTCCGGGGAGCCGCCGGCGTTAGGGCTCGCTCCCCACAGCCCGCAACCGTGCACAACGCCACGATCTTCCACCGCGAACGCCAGGCAGATCCTCCCATGAGCCCGGCCCTCGTTCCTACGGCCGGATCCATACCGCCCATATCTCAAAACTCCAAAGCCAACCCTAGCACCCATCCGGAAGTTCCCACCCGCATCTGGGGTCGCTTCTCGATCATGGAGGAACTCCCCAGATCGCTCCACATCCACTCGAAGAACAAATATGTGTTGTTTACCCCCATCTCGTCATCAAAAGCGAGGGCCGTGTCTGGCTCCAAAAAATCCAGATGGAGCATCCCCCCTAGAGCCAGGTGCGTCCCCCAGGAGCGGCCCCTTCCTTGCACACCGTCTCGGGTCACCACCCCCTTCTCCGTCGAAACGCTCCAGAGGCCCAGCCCCAGCCCCGCCTTGCCATAGGGAACCAGCGGCACCCCCAACTCCCTCGTGAGCACATCCACCCGCAGCACCCCCACCAACGACATCGGCATGATGGTTAGCTTGGTTTCCTCCGCCGATTCAACCTGGGAACCGCTGATCTTTGCCTTGGCCGAACGGGAGGTATACGCCCAGGAAAACCCCGGACCCAGCGAACCAACATACGGAATCCGCACAACCTGCCAATCCAGCTCGGCCCCAAGATGGAACCCTTGACCGCTCCCGAAGGTGTCGGCAAAGGGGGTCTTACCCTTGAATTCCTCGTCGATGCGGGGGCGGTAAGGGCCCATCCGCAGCTCAAAGGCAAAGCGCTGCGGGCTCTCCGGCAGTTTCCGGTCGGCGCGGCGATAATCCTTGGTGTCTACCTGGGCAGATGCACTCAGGGGCAGAAGCCATCCCAGCACCGCTACCCTCCGCATCAGCCACTGTATCCTCATCGGCACCTCCACCGGGACCGGAGCGCCAGTGCCCCTAGGGACGCCAGAACTCCTAGCAGCGGCAGGGAGCCCCCTCTCGGAAGCTCGGTCAAGTTCACCTGGCAATACCCACCTCCGGCCCGCCCTCCTGCATCCCGGTAGACCTTGTAGAAGTCGTCGATAGGTTGAGGTGTCTCGCACACCAATGGCGAAAGCGGGCCTACATTGCCGACCCCATCCACCGCTGCAATGGCCACGGTGTACCTCTGAAAATTGGTCAGGTTGCTTACGCTTCCCTTGGTCGCCGAAAGCCCGCTCGCCGAGCCGCACAAGTATTTTTCTGGATTCTTCAAAATCTTGCCCCCGATCAGGTTCACCGACGGACAGGAACTCCCCTGCGCCGGTGCGCAATTCGTCCTCCCGTCACCAGAGCTGACGCCGGAGCCTCCGCTCCCCCCGAAGCCTGCGCCTCCTGAGCCTACCTCTCCGCCTTGCTCCCCTTCCCCTTCGTCGCCGCCCTGGCCGCCTTGTCCTGCCTGGCCTGCCTCTCCGCTCCCATCGCTTAGCCCGGAGGTGTCCCCTCCATTCCCCTTCCCTGTGCTCCCGCTCGCTCCGCCCCGACCTTCCTCCACGCAGTCCTCCTCGAAGGGGCTCGGATCGTCGGTGGAGCGAATCTCTCCGGTACTGGAGCTCCCGGGAGGAGGATCGCAGAAAAACTGGTAGCCGGTGATGTCGCCGCTGGAAACCTGGTTCCACTCCAGAACCAGTAGGTTCTCGCCGATGCCGATCTTCACCCCGGTGGGCGCCGCTGGACCCAATAGATCCACTTTGGTCGAATAGATCTTGCCCGTCCCTGTCGTATTCCCCTGAATGGGGAGGAAGTAGAGATCCAGCGGCTGCGGTGTGTCGTTGAGGGAGAACGACGAGTTCTCGCAATCGCTCTCCGAGCCAGTGCTGATTGTGCTACCGATCTTCCGAGCGATGATGTCCCGCACGGGGATGATGATCTCCGGCGTGTTGGTCGAGGTCGGTGTGAAATCCACTACCTTCCAGCACTTGACCGTGTTCCCGGTTCGGTTGTTGATGTCCTCACACTGAGCCCCGCTCTCCCCTACCCACACTTGGAGCGAATACCCCACCGGGAAGCCATTTAGCACCAGCGGGAAGATGAACTTGTCATCTCCAAGACAGTCGGCCCGGCTGATCCAAGTCGGGTTCAAGCTTGGATCTCGAAAGCCGTTGCTTCGGCGTACATTCGCCGGGTTTAGCTCAATGCTTTGCGCACGCACCTCCCCCGGCGCAAGGAGGTGCGCAGCAACCACGGCGGCAAGGCAAGTCGACCAGCGAGGCATGCTCCCTCGGTTTGAGCACGGCCCGTGCCAGCAAGCAAATCCCTCGTGGAAGCTCGAAGCTCCACCCCATATTCGGGACATTGTGGCAAACCAGCTCCACCTCCTGTCAACCTGGCGTGCCCCCCAAGATCACTCTAGCGCCCCGGAAACACCGATCCTTCTCTTGCCTCCCAGGTAGGGGCGTAGCACCTCCGGCAGCTTCACCGAGCCATCTTCCTGTTGGTACTGTTCCAGCACGGCAATCAACGTGCGCCCCACCGCCAGCGCCGACCCGTTAATCGTATGGAGGAACCGAGGCTTAGCCTTGGGCTCAGGGCGGTAGCGGAGATCCGCTCGTCGTGCCTGGAAGTCGCCGAACCAGGAGCAACTAGAGATCTCTCGAAAGTTTCCTTCGCTCGGGAGCCAGACCTCCAGATCGTAGGTCTTCTGGGACGAGAAGCCCATGTCCCCGGCACACAGAAGCACACGTCGGTAATGGAGCCCCAGCCTCTCCAGCACAATCTCCCCATGGCGGGTGAGCAGCTCGTGCTGCTCCTCGGCGGTTTCCACCGTGACCAGCCGCACCAGTTCCACCTTGTCAAACTGGTGCTGGCGGATCATCCCCCGCACATCCCGCCCGGCGCTACCCGCCTCACTCCGAAAACAGGGAGTGTAGGCCACATAAGCCAGCGGCAGTCGGTCTGCCTCCAGAAGCTCGCCCCCGTGAAGGTTCGTCACCGGAACCTCCGCCGTCGGGATCAGATACATCGCCTGGAGCATATCCGGTGCATCGCCCTGAATCTTGAACAAATCCTGCTCAAATTTCGGCAGGTTCCCCGTACCGTAGAGCGCTGTCCCACGCACCAGGAATGGAGTCTGCACCTCCGTGTAGCCGTGCTCCTCGGTGTGCAAATCCAGCATGAATTGGATCAGCGCCCGCTCCAAGCGAGCCCCGGCGCCGAACAACACCGAAAAGCGGGAGCCAGAGAGCTTTGCCGCCCGGTCAAAGTCGAGAATCCGGAGCTGGACTCCAAGCTCCCAGTGAGGCTTGGGGGCAAACGAGAAGGCAGGACGTTCGCCCCAGACCTTGACCTCCACGTTGCTGGAGGCGTCCTCCCCATCAGGGACCGCAGGGGCCGCCAGCGGCAGGTTCGGTACCCCCTGGAGGATCCCCTGGATCTCCGCCTCCACCGCTGCCGCCTCCTTCTCCCGCTCCTTCTGCTCGGCGGACAGACGTTTCAGCTCGTCCCGCCGCGCCAGGAACTCCGGCGAGCCCTTGGGTAGCCTCGCCATCTCCTCGTTGGCCCGGTTCCGCTCGGCGGCGAGGCGCTCGCTGGAGGCGATCGCCTCCTTGCGACGGCGGGCCAGCTCTTCGATGGCCCCTAGCGAGGCGGCGGCGGCGGCATTGCGGCGGGCGAGGGCAGTCCTCACCTCGGGGAGATGGTCGACGACAAAACGAAGATCCAGCATGGCGTGGGCCCATACCATGGATGCCCTTCCCCCGGGCTCCTGACCGCCCCCTCACCCCCCCAGCGCCGCCAGCACCCGGGCCATGTCGTCGGGGAGTGGCGTCTCGAAGCGGAGCCGCTCTCCCGTGATCGGGTGGACGAACCCCAGCACCGCTGCATGGAGGGCCTGCCTCCCCAGGTCATCGGCCAGAGCCCGCAGTCGCGGCTCCCGAGGGAGCTTACCGTAGACGGGATCGCCCAGAAGCGGCGTCCCGGCGACTTCCGTCAAGTGGACTCGGATCTGGTGCGTCCGCCCGGTAGAGAGGCGGCAGCGGACCAGGGCGCAGGCTCCTAGCTCCTTGAGTACCTCCACATCGGTGACGGCCCTCTTACCGCTTCGGACTCGGGTCGTGAACCGGAGCCGATCCGTTGGATGGCGCCCGTGGAGTGTCTCGATCCTCCCGGGCCTCGGTGTGCCCACCGTGATCGCTAGGTAGGCTCGCTCGATGTTGTGGCACTCGAAGAGCGTCTTGAGCCCTTCCCGTGCCTGGTCCTTGCGGGCCACCACCATCACCCCGCTGGTTCCCTTGTCGAGACGATGGACAATACCGGGCCGGGCCCACGCTTCCCCTTCCTCCCCCTCGATCTCGAAGCCGTGATGAGCCAACAACCCATTGACCAGGGTGCCCTCCTCATGGCCCCTCGCCGGGTGGACCACCAGCCCCGCAGGCTTATTCAATACCAGCAGCCAGTCATCCTCGAAGAGCACGGGAAAGGTGATCGAAGGGTCAGGTTTGGCTTCTGAGGAGAGCGGCGGAGGAGGAGTCACCTCCACCAGCATCCCGGGCTGGACCTTGAGCGAGGAGCGACTCACCTGGCCCCCAATGCGCACATGGCCACCCTCGATCCACCGCTGGATCTGGCCCCGGGTGACCGCATCCGGCCACCGGAGCGCCAGGAACCGGTCGAGTCGTAGCCCCCCGTCGCCCGCCTCAACCTGCAACGTCACCAGAGCTTGGACTTGAGATGCCCGCGGGACTTGATCAAGATGTCCACTAGCGCGCGATCGTAAAAATTCTTCTGGTACAGGGAGGGGGCTACCCGGTTCTTGTAGAGGGCCCGGCCCTCCTCAATCTCCTCCGCCAGCAGTTCAAAGAGCGAGTCTTCCTGAATGCCCTGAACGATCTTCTCCTCGTTGTACAACGATAGATCGCTGGCGATGGCCCTGGCGAGGCGGCGCGCGGCTTCTTCGGTTTCAATCAGGGGCATGGCCTTCAGTATCGCCCCTCGACCCCGTTTTTGTCAAAAGCGCACCTGCACACGCGGCGATCAGCGGCGACACCACCAGCCCGTAGCGCCCTGCTCCGAAGAACACCCCGTGGACCAGCAACGTCGTCCCCAACACCCCTACCAGCGCCCCCGCCGGGAAACATCTCCGATCCCTCCCCCATCGTACTGCCGCCAGTACCGTCAGTACCACGTAGGCCATCCAACCACTTCGGGTTAGTGCCAGAACTCCTCCGAGCCCTCCCAGGAGCTTCCCTACCCCCCCCTGGCCTCGCGCCAGCCCTGCCAGCGCCCCAAGGAGCATCAGCCTGCGCACGACCGTCTCCACGACACCTGCCTGTACCTTCCGCTCCTGGGAAACGACTCCAGGTGCAGCCTCGTGGAGGTACCAGGGCCCTGCCCCACAGTAGTCGAAGGTCGCCCCAAGCTTCGCGGGAACCAGCCCCAGCCACCGCCCTGGATCCTCCCAGATGATCCGCCGCGCCGCTCGCCCGAAACATAGATCCTTCTCCACCTCCGGGAACACCTCTCGGCACTCCGGCGGTACGTCGACCGGAGCCCAGTGCCCCGTCGCCTTCGGCCCCGCCCCGATCAGGAGATTCCAGCCCCCGTTGGCACTCACCAGGGTGCATCGATCCATACGGAGGCAGTTCCTCACCGTCCAGGGGAGGCACACCAGCAGGGCCCCGAGGGTCAGGAGAAGAGCGACCTCCCCCCTCCGGCCCCCCTCTCCCTGGCGGGCAGAGGGCGGGGAGAGGAGGCCCAACAGCGGGGCCAACAGCAGGCATTGGGGGCGGATCAGGGTCAGAAGGCCCAGGACCGCCGCTGCGGCCCCCCACCATGCCCCTCGTCGTCGCTCCGCAGTGGAGGCGACCCCCACCAGCCAGACGGCCACCGCCGTCAGCGATGCGGTGACCCCCTCAGTCATCAGCGCAGGAGTGTAGAGCACGGTGGCCGGATCCAGCGCCGCCAGCAGCC
>JANWXX010000005.1 GCA_025057345.1 Polyangiaceae bacterium
CGAACCGGGGGTGATCCACCGTCCGGAGCAAACCTTCTCCCTTACCGTAGGTCGCCCCGCTCGCTTCGAACTCTTCGCGTCCAGCGGCGAGCGAGAAGATCCTCCGGGGGCGGTCGTGGCCATCGATCCGGAGGAATTTTCGCGGCTTCCGCCTGTCGAGGGGGCTCTGGAGGGGGTCGCCCGCGGAGAGATCCCCGTACGAGTCGAGGGGGAACTGACGGAACTAGGTACTCTGGAGGTCGCGTGTGTCGAGCTGAACACGGCTACACCCCGGCATTTTCGCCTAGCTTTCCAGCTCCGGCCCCCCGCGGATGACGCCTCTACAGCAAGCGTTCCGGCCTCCGTGGTTCCAGGCTCCATTCGGCCTCCGTCCATTTTGCCGCCTTCCTTGCTTCCCCGCGCTTGGGCGCATCCTCCGTCGGTACCGGCGCGCCGGCTTGATGAGGGCAAGGCGCTGCTTGATCGGGTTTTTGGCAAGGGCGGAACTTCTCAGGTCACCCGCGAGGTCAAGGATCTGCTCCGCGACCTGGAAAAAACGCTAGGGGAGCGGCCGACCTGGTCCCTGGAGCTAGGCCGTGAGCTCTTCGATCACCTGATGTCCGGGGCGCGAGCACGGCGCCGCTCCGTAGAGCATGAGCGCCTCTTCTGGTTGCTGGCGGGCTATACTCTGCGCCCTGGTAGGGGCCATCCAGGGGACGAGGCTCGGGTTGCTTCCCTCTTCCGCCTCTGGCCCGAGGGGCTCCTCCACCGTAAAGAACCCAAGGTCTGGCAGCAATTCTGGATTGCATGGCGAAGGGTTGCTCCAGGTCTGGAGGAGGCTGCGCAGGTTACGATCCGCGACGGTACGGACGCCTTTCTGAAGCCGGATTCCCCCAAAAAGAGCCCACGTCCGGAAGCGCTTGACGACTTGCTAGCGATGGCCTCTTGGTTGGAGCGCCCTCCCATCCCACGGCGTGTCGAGCTGGGCACCTGGATTTTGGAGCGCACCTGGATTCGGCAGGAGCCTCGTCTATGGGAGGCCCTCGGTCGGCTCGGAGCTCGGATTCCCGTTTATGCCGGTGCCCACCTTGCGTTGCCTCCTCGGGTGGTCGAGCCCTGGCTGGAGGAGCTTCTACGGGCCCGCTGGAATGAGCTTACCTCGGCGGCGTTGGCAGCGGTCCGGATGGCGCGCTGTACGGGGGATCGAGCCCGGGATGTGAGTGAGCGGCTGCGCGGGGAGGTGGTCAAGCGCCTGGAGGCCATCAAGGCACGAGCGGAGTGGGTGAAGGCGGTGAAGGAGGTGGTGGAGGAGGGAGAGGCAGAGCGGGCGGAGGCTTTTGGCGAGTCTCTGCCGGTGGGTTTGCGCTTGCTCTCTGGGTGAGCATTGGGGCTGTGGGCCTCCCCAGCTATGCCTTTTCGGCGTTTACCTCGGCCAGGATCTCCGCCGCCACCAGATCGAGATCGAAGCGATCGTCCTCCAGCGTTGGGCGGAAGGCTCGGAGGTTGTCCGCAAAAATCTTTGCCAGCTCCTCATAGGAGATCGCATCCCGCAGTTTATGCCCGTACATCCACGGGTACACTTCCGGCGACAATCCGTACTTCCGTACCTTCTTCGCCGTGGCCTCCGCCGTGTTCAGCAGCAAGTAGGTGAGCTTGGGGAGCGGCAAGAATAGCCTCCTGGCAACTGTGTTCTTCGTCGAGACAAAGCAGGTTGGCCACCCTCGATCCCACACCATGATCTCGCAGGCTCTCGCCTTTGACCGATGCTCCTCCATGCGGGCGACGATCCTCCGGGCAGCTTCCTCCGGTGCTTGGTCCCACAAGTCGTACACCTCAATGTCCCGGTAGGGAGACGCTGTATAGGTCACCCACCCGTCCGCCTCCAGCCGTGCCAGGAGTCTCTCCACCAAGGGGGTCTTCCCGCCGAAATTTGTACCGTCGATGACGATCTCAATCACCACGACACCTTGGGATGGTGGACATGTTTTGTCCTGTCTAGGAGTACCCGGTATCTTGTTGGGATTGGGATAAGGTTAGGGTGAAATCGGCAACAAGGAGCTGCATAATTTGGGGAAAGCATATGCTCGCTCCTGTAGGATTGGTTCTAGTTGTGCTGGAGGTTTTTAGGATCATCTGAGGGATATTCCAGAAGATCGAGGTAGGTTGAGTTGTTGATGCAGCGGAGCTCTCCACAAGTGGCGATCCAGGTTGTTTGCCGTGTTTGGTTCTGGTAGCCAAGGCAAAATAAGGTTCGCGGTCGATGGCCTCGATGGCCTCGATGAGCTGCTGCTTGCTCCGGGAGGCATCCCCGTACCAACGCAAGATGCCTTGCCGATCGATAAGGAAAGTCGCGGGCATCTCGCTGAGGCGCAGGCGCCCAGCGAGCACGTTGTCCTGATCGTGAACCACCGGGAACGTGAGGCCGAAGGCAGCGACCATCTGCCTGGCCTCCTCCTCTGAGTCATCTTCGGAAATACCTAGGAAGACAATGGCAGGCTTTCGTCGATGGAGTTCTTGAATCGCTGGGAGGGTCCGTTTGCAGGGCTCACAATAGCGAGCAAATAGTTTGAGTACCACGGTTTTCCCTTGGAAGGCCGCAGTATCGATAGTGGAGCCGTCCAGGGCGACGCGGCGGAAGGTGGGCGCTGGTTTCCCTAGGAGCGGGCTGGGAGACGAAGGAGGGAGTGGATGCGAACCACAGCCCCAAATCGATACCACGGCCGCAAGGAGTACCTGACGACGCCCCTTCGACGGCAGCACGAAGTTCATGGGCGGCTCCCACTGCGGGCCGGGGGGGGGCTGTTCTCAGAAGGAGGTACGTCGTTGGAGGGGGCAAGACGCTCCAACCACCGATTGACCATGGCGAGGGAATCGGCTGGGGGCTCCTCGCCGCGGATTTTGGCGACTGCCAGCTCGACGACCGCGGCCTCATGGGGCTGGAGGAAGGCGCGGACCCGTAGGTTCACCGAGGGAACCCGATACGAGAGTACCTTTCCGTTCTCGTGGGGACGGATGGTGTAGTCGACGATAGGTGCCTTGGGGCGGGCGAGGGCGTTGACCAGGCCCCGAAGTTGTGCGGCCCTCCAGCGTGCTTTGCGGAGAGGTGCAATGTTGAACAGAGCAAAGAATTGGTTGCGTGGGTAGGCAGTGGGGGAAAGCACCAACGCGACCACCATGGCCTCCGGATCAGGAAAGGTAGGGCTTGGAGGGGGCGAAGTGATGGAGGCAGGAGGAGGGGGGATCACCGAGAGTGGGGATCCTTCGTCGTCGGGGTCAGGAGGAAGAAGATCAGCCATTGCGAGCGTTGGGGAGCGGTTTGCCCTGGCCTGGCTTCTCGTCGCTCTCCACCTGGCGCTGAAGCTGCTCGGCCTGGTAGTGAGCGCGGAGCGCACCAATCAGCTCATTAAGATCTCCTTCGAGGATCTTGTCGAGCTTGTAGAGCGTCAGACCGATGCGATGATCGGTCACCCGGTTTTGGGGGTAATTGTAGGTGCGGATCTTCTGAGAGCGCTCGGCATTCCCTGCCATCCCCTTTCGCTCAGCGGAGATGGCTGCCTCTTGCTTTTCCCGTTCCATCTCTAGGAGGCGGCTCCGGAGGATCTTGAGCGCCTTGGATTTGTTTTTGAGCTGGGAGCGCTCATCCTGGCACTTGACGATGATCCCGGTGGGCTTGTGTTGGATCTGCACCGCGCTGTTGGTGGTATTCACGCCTTGTCCTCCAGGACCACCGGACGCAGCGATGTGGATCTCTAGATCCCGCTCGTCGATCTCCACCTCCACGTCATCTGCTTCTGCCAGTACCACGACCGACGCTGTGGACGTATGGACTCGCCCTTGGGCCTCTGTAGCCGGTACCCTCTGCACCCGGTGTACCCCTGCCTCGAAGCGGAGCTGGGAAAACACCGCGTTGCCGGAGATGAGCGCCACGACCTCCTTGATGCCTCCTGCGGCGGCTCCGCTCAAGTGGAGGATCTCAACCCTCCACCCCTTTGTGTCGGCGAAGCGGCTCAACATGCGGAAGAGATCGCTAGCGAAGAGTGCTGCTTCTTCCCCACCTTCCCCCTGGCGTACCTCCAGGATGACGTTGCGTCGGTCTCGGGGGTCGACCGGAAGGAGCAGCACCCGGATCTCCTGTTCTAGCTCTCGGAGCCGCTCCTGGAGGCTTGCTTGCTCTGCCTGAGCCAATTCTCGAAGCTCTGGATCGGCCAAGGCTTCTGCATTTTTGCTGAGATCTTGTTCGACCTTTCTGTGCTGCTCGAAGGCGTTGATCAGGGGTTCGAGGTGGGCGCGCTCCTCGTGGAGGCGCCGAGCGCGGACGACATCGGCGAGAACCTCGGGGGTACAGAGGAGCGCTTCGAGCTCCCGATAGCGACGCGCAAGGGCTTCGAGACGTGGGAAGGGGAGCATGGAAGGAGATGTCAGCCCTGGGAAGGTGTGTAGCCGGTGTAAGTAACCAGGTCGTTGTACGAAGGGAAGCGTAGCTCGGTGACCTGGGTAGGCGCGCTTGCGAGAGCATCCTCTCGCCAAAGGGTGGTACGAAGGGAAGCGAGGGCTACTTCAAGCTGATCGTCGTCAGGCTCAATGGTTGTGATCTTCTGCACCAAGAAGCCAGGCCAGAGCAAAACTCGGAGCGGGCCCTTGGTGCAGTATCGGGCGAAGATCCGCTGCAGCTCGAAGGTGACCGCCGCCAGTACGGGGATGAAGGGGAGCTTCATGAGAAAGAGGATAAGGTTCTCTGCGAGGCCGCCCTGGGGGCCGATGCGGGGGAGAAACGGGCCGATGGCCGAGAAGATCACTACGCTGACCATTGCCACCATCACAAGGAAGGTGGTGCCGCAGCGAGGGTGGAGCGTAGTTTTGCCCCGGGCATTGGCTACCGTCAGCGGTTCTTGCGCCTCGTAGGTCGAGATCGTTTTGTGCTCTGCGCCGTGGTACTGAAAAACCCTTCGGATCTCGGGGATATTTCGGAGAAGGGAGAGGTAGCCAATGACGATGGCAAGTTTCATGACTCCCGTGATGAGCTGGAAGGAGGCACTGCGGAGATCCAGTCCTAGGTGGAACACCCGGTTGATGAGGTTGGCACCAGCCTGGGGAGCCGCCACGAAGATACCCAAGGCGAAGAGAATGATCAGGGCTTGTCCTGCCCCTCCAGTCTGCTTCTCTCCTCCAGCCCCTCTCTCGCCGTCGGCCCGGGTCACCAGCGCTACTATCGGGAGCGAGAGCGCTACGACCTGCTGTTCTACCTGCGCTCGAAGCGTAAGGAGCAGAGTGGATAGCCCTGCGGAACGGTTGCGAGCACGGGCCTCAGCAGCCTCTTCCTCAGCAAGATCTTCTTCGAAAATTTTCGACGAGTACTGGAGTGCTTCAGAGCCCAGCCGCAGGGACTCGACCAGCGTTGCTACACCACGAACGAAGGGGAACGCACGTACCCCCTTCCGCTCGTCGGCAATGGGACGCTCACGTACGGAAAGCTCGCCGCTACGACGCCGGCACACAATTGCAAAGGAGTGAGGGGAGCGCATCATCACCCCTTCCAGCAGGGCTTGCCCCCCAATGTAAGGGCGGGGTGCCTCGTTCGAGGAAGATGCCTGGGAGCTATTCATGATCCCCCAGGGTAGCGCGCCTGCTTCCGCTCGTCCTTACTAGGGCCCTCAGGAGAGTTCACTTGCCGTACTTCTTGCGGAACTTATCGACACGTCCCTTGGTATCCAACAGCTTCTGCTTGCCAGTGTAGAAGGGATGGCAGGCTGCACAGACGTCGACCGAGAACGACCCCCGGGTCGAGTGGGTCTGGTACACGGCCCCGCAGGCGCAGGAGATCGTGGCCGCAGGGTAGTTGGGGTGAATGCCTTCTTTCATGGGACGACTTTCGCTGGCGGAAGATGCCGAGGAAGAACCCCGGTGACGAGGGGCGAGCCTTCTAGCGCAAGGAGCCCTTCTGCTCAAGGCCCTCGCGACCGATCTCGATTCCGTGTTGCCCGAAGACCCCACCCGCGCTAGGCCCCACCATTGCTTCTTCGATGACCGCCTCCGTCCCGCCCGCCTCCGCTTCCCCAGCCGCTGCTGGGTTCGCGGGCTCCTTCGACCCAGAGGCAGCCCTCTCCGTGGACCAGGTTTCCGATGCGCCTCCTCCTGTGGGTCCGACCTCCGAGCCTGCCCCAGAAGTCGCTTCCCCACTGGTGGCTCCCTGCCGGGACGCCCTCCTTCAGGCAATCCCCTGTTCCCTCTGCAACCGCCACCCTACCGGTTCTCGGCAGCTCCCTCGCCCTCATCGGCCTCGCTCCACTCCTGCTCCCCCCCGTGTTCTCGGTCGCCCTGCTTCTCGAGTTCCTCGCTCCCTTCCTCCGAGCCTCCTTGCTACCGGTATCGATCTCCCCAAAGGCGAGCAAGTTTCCCTCGAAGAAGACCCCCGCCCCCGGGAGGATCTCCTAGCATCGAGCTGTTCCGAGCGGGGCCCTAGGCTCCCTCTCACCGGTCGCTTCCCCGAATTCATCGAAGACCCTTTGGAAACCCTCTTTGAGGAGGTTGGGGTCAATATTGACTCTTATCCACGACCTAGGAAGTCACCCCCTGTACCCCAGGTTGCTTCTCCGTCTTCTCCGACTCCCTCTCTTGGAACTCCGGCACCACCTCAAGAGGTTTCCCCCGCTCCATCCGCTCCTGTCGATTCACCCCCTTCTCCGTCAATCCCGGTTGTCACAAGCGAGAGTCCTCTTGGGATGAGTGGGCGCCCACCTCGCAGCCGTCCCTGGCTCGCGGCTCGGAGGGAACCCGCGCCGGAGCCCTCCCCCCGACCGGCCTCCTCGGCTTTGGCACCCCAGCCTATCGCGGTGATCAGTGACTTCGACGAACCGCTACCCCTCGATCCGAGGCAAGCAGCAGGGATTCCGCTCAAGCCTCCACCACCGCGCCCTCGGCACCGGCTCCATCCCAAGGCGGTGGCTCTCTTTGGCGGGCTCTTCGGGCTAGCGGTCATTGGGACAGTGCTCACCTTTGCGATCCGCTTGGGTTCCCACCCGACCTTTCCTGCGACCTCGGGGCGCCCCCTCTCTAGCCCCATTCCACCTCAGGTCGGCGGGTCGGCTTCGGTGGCTGCCGAGTCAGAGCCCCCGCCGGACCCGGGCCCCTGGAGGGTAGCTTCTTTGGCCAATGAGGAGGGGATCAAGATAATTTCAGGGAAGCTTGGGACTCGCTCGTTGATGACCGCTCTGGAGGAGGAGCATATCCCCAAGCCCCAGATCTTCCGCATCCTCAAAGCATTCGACGACCCCAAGCTCTTCGACAAACCGAGGAAGAATCACCAGTTTACGGTGGCTCTCGACCGGGCCTCCAAGCGGGTTCGAGGCTTTGAGTACCAAGCTTCGACCACGGAGGTATGGCAGGCCAGGGAGGTGGAGGAAGGCAAACTCACGGGGATCAAGCTTGACCTAAAAATCGAGCAGCGAAGGGTCACCCGGGGTGTAGTGGTGGACAGTTCCCTCAAGGCATCGCTGGTGGAGGCAGGGCTCGACGATGACATGGTAGGGATGCTCGACGATGCGCTCAGCGATCGGATCAGCCTCGACCGTTTCAGCAAAGGGACGCGCCTCCGAATCGTGGCTCAGGAACAAATTGTCGCCGGGCGCTTCTCGAAATATCTCTCCCTTGATGCGGTGGAGTACCGGTTGCCTCGCTCGGACAAGGCAATCCGGCTCTATCACTTCCGTAATGGGAAAGCGTCCGGTGTCTACGATGCCGCTGGAAAGGCCCCATACCGTTCAAGCTGGGGGCCTCCGCTGAAGGTGGTTCGCATCACCTCCCGATTTAACCCTAAGCGGCTTCACCCTGTGCTCCACACGGTTATGCCCCACAACGGTACCGATTTCGGTGCTCCCATGGGTACCCCGGTGTACGCGGTGGCTGCGGGCACGATTTCCCATATCGGTCCTCAAGGTCCTAGTGGAAATTTGGTGCTGATCGAACACCCCAACGGGCTTGAAACAGGCTATGCTCACCTCTCCCGCTTTGCACAGGGGCTTAAGAAGGGGGACAAGGTAGAGGCGCAGCAGCTCGTGGGATACGTGGGCTCCACTGGGCGCAGTACCGGCCCCCACCTCCACTTCTCTATCAAGAAGGCGGGCGTCTTCATCGATGCGATGACCGTCCTCAAACTCAACCAGGAACGGGTACTACCCAGGGGAGAGCGGGAAGCTTTCGACGCGTTCCGCAAGGAGATGGACCAACTGTTGGATGGCATCCCGCTGGCGGATGCCCCCCCTGGCGAGGGGCCCCCGGAGCCGGACGAGAACGAGCACCAAGACGACAACAACCATGGCGATGAGCACGAGGGTGAGGCCCTTCCGTTGTCCAGTACCGCCCCCCCCTTGGGGAACCAGCCCCCTTGGGCGCCTCCTGTCACCGACGATACCTCTCCTGACAGCGCCGTATGGCGTCCAGATTTACGAGGAATCACATGACATTGAGAGTCTCCCGATACAGAGACCCTGTAGCAAGAAGCAGAACCTCATCGAGGTTGTAACGTAGCACCCAAGCAGACACCAAGCGGTGGTGCAGCGCGCTTTGAGGGAGAGAAGACAAAACTCAACGCAGGTCGAAAGGTTCGCTTAAGGCTACGGTTGGATGGAAAGTGTACCTGTGGAAGGGAAAGCGCCGTTGGTGCCCTAGTCATGGAAGCCCCGAAGATCGCATGGGCACCGGCCGCAAATAAGAGCCTGCGCAACGAGTTCCTCCGGGAGACATCCGACCGGGCGATGCAGCTCGGAGCAGCCACCTGCGCTCGTTGCGCGCCTCGTCCTCATCGACTAGCCCCGTACCTTCGCCTGGACTGCCCGCGTTGCCTTGCTTCGCTTCGCTGCGGTTCACCATTGATGAACATACCTCCATTTCCCCCTGCGGTTTCACCTCGACACCACATTGCGTTGGAAGGAGGGGGGTGGCTGCTGCTCCACGAGCGGTGGCTGGAACCAGGAGACGCGGACGCGCTGGAGAGGATCTTGCGCTTGGAGATCCCATGGCGTCAGGAGCGAATCCGTATGTTCGGTCGTTGGATTGAGCAGCCGCGGAGGATGGCAGCCTTCGCGGACCAAGGAGTCATCTACTCGTACAGCGGGCTGACATTGACGCCGGAGCCCTGGTCACCTGCCCTGAGCGATCTTCGAAGGCGAGTGGAGGAAGCCTGCGGAGCCTCGTTCAACTATGTGCTTGCCAACCTGTATCGGGGAGGCCACGACGGAATGGGCTTCCATGCAGACGACGAGCCAGAGCTTGGACGCAACCCCCTGATCGCGTCGGTTTCTCTTGGGGCTTCCCGGGGCTTTGTGCTCAGGTTGCGGAAGGATCCGAGGGTACGGGTGGAGCTGGTGCTCAGCAGCGGTAGCCTGATTATGGGAGGTACCACCCAGCATATTTGGCATCATGGCGTACCGCGGACAGCGCGTCCCGTAGGACCTCGCATCAACCTTACTTTCCGGCGAGTTTTTCCCCGAGGTTGATGGCGGTTGGCTCTTCGGGGTATCTCCTCGGACATGGCGCCGCGCCTGTGGCTCTGGAACCTCGATGCCGAGCTGGAGCTGGCCAGCCCGGGCCGCACCACTCCCTCCTCGGCCATCCGCGAGCGCATCGCCCGCCTTCGCCCCTGGCTTCAGGGGTTTCTGGCACCGGGTGACGAGGTGCTCGATGACGAGGATGCGCGGGGCTTTGATCGCTATGTCGGGGTCGCTTGGTGTCCGACCCCTCACGCCCTGCGCCGGCTGAGGAAGGCGGGCGCTCTAGTCCCGGAGGTGCCTTCGGTAGAGGTGCTTCGGGCTGCGAATCATCGACGATTCTGCGCCTCGCTGGGGCAAACCCTCCCGGGGGCTCGCTTCGTCGAGGACTTGGACGCGCTGCGTGCTGCTGTGGCATCCTCCTCGGTGTCCGGGAGTTGGCTTCTCAAGCGCTCGCTGGGTTTCGCGGGACGAGGCCAGCTTCGGGTGACGGCAGGCCCTCTACCGGACGAAGCTCGACGCTGGGCTGAGGCATCGCTGCGCCGGGGGGAGGGCCTCCAAGTCGAGCCCCTGGTGGAGCGACTCGCTGACTTTGCTCTCCACGGTCTGCTCAGCCCCGACGGTTCGTTGCAGGTGGGATACCCCACGATGCAGCGCTGCTCGCCTCTGGGGGTTTGGGAGGGGTCGGTGTTGGCAGGGAGCGAACTCCACGAGCAAGAGCGGGAAGCGCTGTACAAAGAGCTTCGGTCCGTGGGAGCAGCTCTTCATCAGCTAGGCTACTTTGGCCCGTTCAACGTGGACGCCTTCGCATGGCGCGGAAAGGGAGGGCAGCGGTGCTTCCAGCCGCGATGCGAGATCAATGCGCGGTATACCATGGGGTGGGCCGTGGGAATGAGGGTTGGCCTCACGGTCCGCTGAACGATACCGCGACTAGGTGCCTTGCCCTCGGCAAAGGCTACCTGGATGGATTTTTTGGGGCCCTTCCTTCAAGAGCGATGCCAGAGCAGCGGGGAGATGGCTTACCTTCAGGGTATGATGGTGAAGACGGTAGCTCTTTTGGTGGGCCGGGAGCGAACGTTCCCCGACGCGCTGATGGACGCGATTCGGAAGCGAGGTGCGGGGGTGGGCGCGGAGTATGCATCGCTGGACATCACACCGGTGCAGGAGCCTCCTCCATACGCGGTGATCGTGGATCGGATCAGCCACGACGTGCCTTGCTTCCAGCCGGTGCTCAAGTGCATGGCGCTACGGGGGACGCACGTCATCAACAACCCGTTCTGGCGTATTGCTGACGACAAGGCCTTCGGGACGGCACTGGCGGCGAGACTGGGGGTTCCGGTGCCACGGACTTACGTGCTTCCGTCGAAGGAGTATGGAGAAGATATCACTCCGGCAAGCCTCCACAACTTGCGATACCCGCTGGACTGGGAAAAGTTGCCATTCCCGCTGTACCTCAAGCCTCACTGGGGTGGGGGCTTCCGGGACGTGTACCGGGTAGCCTCGCTGGAGGAACTTTGGCGAGCCTATGATCGTACCGGGCGGCTGACGATGATCGCTCAGGAAGCTATTGAGTGGGAGCAATACGTTCGGTGCGTGGTCATCGGGAAGGACCATGTGCTGCCGCTGCTGTGGGATCCGAGGCTGCCTCACCACGAGCGGTATCTGGGGGCTTCTTCGACGATGCCGGCGCTCTCGGAGGCTCTCCGCGAGCGGGTGGCGAGCCACGCTCGGGTTCTCTGTCATGCCCTGGGCTATGAGATGAACACCTGCGAGTTTGCAATACGCGACGGCGTCCCTTACGCGATCGATTTCATGAACAGCGCTCCAGATTTCGAGGGGCGCTTCCTGGGGGAGTCGACCTTCTCCTGGATCGTCGATCAGATGGCGACCCTCTGCGTGCGCCTGGCAGAGACTCCCGCCCGGCTCCCGCTCCGGTGGGACGCGATGCTCTCTGGAGCCGGTTGAGTTCTAGGATCTAAGCTGTCACACAATATTCACGATGCATGTGCGTTAAATGAGGATAAGGAAGCGCCCGGAACCTCTGGACCAGGGATCTCGCCATGCGCTTCTCGTCGTGCTTTCTGACCTCCTGCGCCCTTGCTACCGTTGCCTGCTCGTCCCCCGCGCTTTCTGAGAGCGGAGAGCCTCTGGAGCGACGGACGCAACCTGCGAAGAAGGGCGACCTGATCGTCACCGAGATTTACCCCAATCCGGTGGGAGCCACCGAGGACAACAAGGAGTGGTTCGAGGTCTACAACACCACAGACGCCCCCATTGACCTGGATGGTTGGACGTTCAAGGATGACAAGAACTCGGCGCTGCTCACCGGTACGGCCATCGTCCCGCCCAAGGGGTATGCGGTCATCGGGCAGAGCAAGGATAAGGCCATCAATGGCGGCATCCAGGTGGATGTAGAGTACGGGGGCAAGATAGGCCTATCGAGCACTGCCGATGAGATCCACTTGATCGATCCAGGGGGCGTGGAGATCGACGTGGTTTCCTACAACACCGTGGCTCCCTGGCCTCCGAAAACCAAGGGTGCAGCTATCCAGCTCGACCCCTCGTCGTTCTCCTCAACGGAAAACGACGACGGCGGCAACTGGTGCCTTGCCACCACTTCCTACGGCACCGATGGAGGGCTGGGAACCCCTGGCAAAGCCAACGACCCCTGCGGAGGTGGTACTGGAGGTGCTGCGGGTTCCGGTGGAGGGGGCGCAGGAACGGCGGGCAGCGTAGGGACCGGCGGTGCGGCCGGTAGCGGCATGGCAGGGGCAGGGGGCGACGTGGGGACAGGCGGCGCGGCTGGTTCCGGGCAGGGCGGTACCGGCGGCTCCGGGACTGCAGGGACGGGTACTGGGGGGACAGGGCAGGGGGGTCGTGGTGGGGCGCCTTCGTCCTGTCAGGTCCGATTCCACAAGATTGACCTCAACCAACCCGATCCACCGGGGGCCCCCAAGGATGCCTTTGAAGCGGTGGAGCTCCAGGTGGAAGGGGCATTTCAGGCCGGGGTCACCACGCTAGCAAGCTGCGGTGTCGCCACGGTGAACCCCTTCGACGCTGCTGCCAGCGACGCCGGGGTCTGCGGAGCTAAGGCAGGCTATTACCACGAGCTTGCCGTGGGGGATCTGGTCATCCCAGCCTCGGGCTTCGTGGTGGTGGGCAACATCCCAGCCTCGGATCGCCCTTGGAACAACGCAGACGGCACGCCTGCCACGGTGCTCCAGAACGGGCCTGACTACCTGGTGCTCCGGGGCCCCGACGGGGGGATTATCGATGCGATCTCCTATGCGGACAACGATGCCCCCGATCTGTACGCCGACTGCGCCCAGTTTTCTTCGGCGATGAAGATCCCTGCGGACGCCAATACCAAGGACAGCCCCGCGCTCAATCAGGTGCTCGCGCTCTGCCAGGACGGCACCTGGAAGCTCCTGCTTGAATCCCAGATTACGTGGAAGAGCCCCAACCCTTGCGGCACCGGAGGTACCGGGGGTGCGGGGGGCAGCGGTGCCGGCGGGAGCGGAGTGGCTGGCTCCGGGGGGACCACCAGCGGCGGTGGCAGCGGGAGCGGCACCGGTGGAAGCGGCGGGACCGGACAAGCTGGGGCTGACGGTACCGGGGCCGGGGGGAGCAGCGCGGGCGGCTCGACACAAGGAGGGGGCGGCACGAGCAGTGGTCCGGGTGTGGGTGGGAGCAGCCAAGCGGGGAGCAGCGCGGCTAGCTCCCCTGCTTCACCGGGAACGACAGGAGAGGATGGGGACTGCAGCTGCCAGACCACCGGGGCTCCTGGATCAGGGCAAGGGGCACTGGCCTTGCTGGGGCTCGCGGCCCTGGTGATCCGGCGGCGGCGCGGGGCGTGAACGCGGTGCAGCGCCTGCTGGGGGCCATCCTTGCAGTGACAGTGCTCTCCTGCGAGGGCAATGCTCCGGCGGACCCTCGCGCGTCGCAGATGGCTCAGTTCTTCTCTCGAGCGTTGCTGCCGCTAGCGCGAAGTCGGCCGCACCAGCTTCGGCTCCGCTTCGATGAGATGGCAATCTCTCCGTTCCGCTTTCTGCGGGGGTCGGAGATCCTCTACACCCGGGATCTGCGGGATGCCTCGTTGCCCTTCGCTCAGACGAGCCTGCCCGGCGTGGATCGGGTGTTGCTGCTGGGGGATGCGCACCTAGAGAATGTCGGAACTTACCTCGGCCCTCGCGTCGATCTCAACGACTTCGACGTAGCGGGGTTTGGCCCCCCCTGGTGGGAGGTCCGCCGAGCTGCTGCCTCGCTGCTGGTGGGGTTGCGGGAGGCCAATCCAGGGAAGGTGGACGAGCAAGAGGCTGCTGCCACACTGGCAAGAGCCTATGCGGCGGCGGTGGTGGCTGGGGAGGTGGGGGAGATCCGGCCGGGGGAGGTAGGGGTGGTCATCCAGAAGCGCCTGGACTCTGCCGCCAAGGATGGTACCGCCCGGGAGGAGCTGGACGAGTTCACACGGGTGAGCAATGGCCAGCGTTGGCTGAAGCGCGGTATCACTGATCCGAGTGACCCTCGGGAAGCATTGCTTGCAGCTCCACCGGCGGTGGTGGAGGCACTCCCTCAGGCGCTCTCAGCTTACCTCCCCTCGCTGTTTCGCCACGATTTCCCGCCAGGGTACTTCGCCATCAAGGATGTGGCCCGTCGCTGCGGTCAGGGTGTCGGTAGTCTGACGGCAGTGCGTTTCTATGTACTTATTGAGGGGGCTAGCCCTTCGGTGCAAGATGACGTGATCCTTCAGCTCAAGGAGTCACCTGACGCCTCCCTCGACGTGGACCTGGCCTACGGTCCTCCACCATCGTCTCAATCCCAGAGGGTGGTCGAGCGCCAGCGACGCCTCCAGTCGGTCCCCGACGCGGACCCTCACCTGGGCTACACGCGGCTGCTGGATATCCCGGTGGTGGTGAGCACCATCACCGACTTCCAGAAGACCGTGCGGGTGGGGGACCTTGAGGGTCGTTCCGCTGCTGATCTCCTCCGTTTTGCTTCGGATTTTGGCCACCTCCTCGGTCGATCCCACGCCCGAGGGGTGACGGTGAACGGCGAGCTGGCCCGCGAGCCGCTCCGGGCCTGGCTTGCTGGGCGCGAGGATGCCTTTGCCGCCGAGACCGCCGCTGCTGCCGTGGCCTATGCGGACCAGGTGGTCGCCGATCATCAGCGCTTCCTGGCGCTACGGCGCGATTTTGGGCCGCTGCTGGGCCTCCAGGATCGCCCCCCCAACGACACTCCCTCGGACCTTGCCGCTCGTGCAGTGTTGGACCCTCCATGCCCCTGATCCCCCTTCTTCTCTTCGATCTGGCTCCGCCTCCGCCTCTCCCACCGTCGACATCGGCGCCAGCGGCCGTGGTGGCTGCACCGGAGTCTCCGCCCTCTTCCCCTCCGGCTGTTGCCCCATCCGAGAACCAGGATATGGAGATTCCGAACCCACAAAGGCAGAGGATGGAGGCATTCTCTGTTGGGCCTCCCTTGGATATTCCCTGGAAACCCCGGCGGAATGTGCAGGTTTTTGGGGAGGTCTTTGCACGCTATGCTCACGAGAAGTGGAACGAGCAGCCGGCGCGCTCCTTCGACATCCCACGGGCTCGCTTCGGGGCCGATGCGGTGCTGGCGAAGATCTTTGCAGCGCGGGTGCTGATTGAGACGGTGCGCTCGGCGGCACCGGGATCACTCTACGGGATCGATGGGGATAGCATCGTGCTTCGGGCTCGGGAGATCTACGGCGAGGCTAGGAGCCCTCGTGACTGGCCGGTGGGCATGCGGCTCCGGCTAGGGTTGGTGCCCACACTAGCGATCACGCCTCTGGAGCAGATGTGGGGGCGCCGCGTGGTGGCTCCCACCGCCCAGGAGGCCTCGACGCTGCTCTCCCCTGCGGATCTGGGCGCTGCCCTGCTGGTGGCCCTCCCCCACCAACTGGGTGAGGTGGCCTTCGGGGTGGTCAACGGGGAGGGCTTCATCCAGCACGAGCAGAACGAGGGAAAGAACCTCCAGGCGCGCCTCTGGCTCACGCCTCTCGACTCGCTGCTACCCTCCTCGCTGAGCGTGAAGCTGCTGGCCTACGCCGAAGACGGCTCGCTAGGGCCCACCCAGGCCCGCGCTGACCGCTACGTGGGCGGGCTGTCGGTGGAGCATACCCACGGAGCTATCGGTGTTGACGGAACCTTTGCGGATGGCGCCTATGGAAACTCTACCCAGCGCGCCCGAACTGCGACCGCCTGGCTTCGAGTGGGCCCTTTCGCTGGCATCGAAGCAGTAGGGCGCTTCGATCAGATCGACCCTAACCGGAGGGCCAATGGGGGCGATGATCGGTTCACCGCATGGCAGGGGGGCATCGGCTACCACGGCGAGCTGGACCGGGGGCACCCCGAGGAGACTTTCGAGCTGTTCCTGACCTACCGCCACAGCAACGGAGGACCGCAGGCTCGCGCTGCGGACCCCCGCCAACCCCAGCGAGGTCCCCGGATCGACCTCAAAGTGAGCTTCTGATGCGCCTGCTATGCTCCCTGCTCCTGCTCCTTGCCTTGACCTCCTGCGCCGGGGAGGAAAAGAGCCCGCAACCTTACTACGCCACGCCCGGGGGGGCCGGGGGAACCAGCGCCGGAGGCTCCGGACCGGGAGGAGGTGCTGGCGGTTCCTCCAGCGGAGGGACATCATCCGGTGGGAGCGGCACCGGCGGAGCCCCCTCGGGCGCCCTGGTGATCAACGAGATTGACCCCTCGGGAGACCCGGTGGACTGGGTGGAGGTCAAGAACCAGAGCGGTCAGCCGCTGGATGCCTCCGGCTGGGTCATCGCCCAGAAGTTCGAGGAGGGGAAGGCGCCGGCGGACGACGACAAGCTGGTGATCCCCGCCGGGACGACACTCCAACCTGGGGAGCGGCTGGTGCTCCATACCCGGCTGAGTGACGGTCCGGGGCCCGGCGATTTCGGCATCGGCAAGGACGCCGCCGAGCGGATCACCCTCCTGGACCCGAACGGCAACGTGATCGACGACACCACCACCGACGGCTCGGCGGAAAACCCCTTCCCCAAGGGGACATCCTGGGCACGCCTCCCGGATGGCGAGGGTTCCTTCGTCCGTGCTCCCTCCACCAAGGGCACCACCAACGCCCCCTGAACGAGCCTCAGGGACGCCAGGCAGGCCGCACATTGGGCCACTGCTGCTCGCCGGAGAGCCGGTAGACCGTGAGCCGGAGGAAGTCGATCCCCACGGTGGCCCCAAGGGTCTGCTCTCCCTCCCGGCTGCGGCCGTAATTCAGGCTGATCACCCCTCCCCAGGGGATGCCCAGATTGAGGATGCCCATCAGACCGCTTGCCTCGCTGTCGAAGCTGCGCAGGTAGCCGCCCGCGTCGAGCGCCACCCCGAAACCTCCGAGCACGTACCCCTGGGTTGCCGCCCGGAGGTACGCCCCGTAGTCCAGGCCTTCACCGAAGTAGGGGTGTATCTTGACACCTATCCCGACGATGACCGGGAGAGAGGGCTGGAGGCCGACGCCGAGGTTGGCGGGGAGGTGGAAGCGGAGCGGTGAAGAGCCCGAGGTGAGCTCCACGCGGGAGGCACCCCCGCCGACGAAGAGCCAGCTCGTGACCTCGGCCTGAGCCACAGAAGACCCAAGGAGGAGGGTAAGGGCTGGAGCCAGGCGGACGAGGGCGTCACGATGCATTCTTAGAGGGCCTCGATCAGCACGGCGATGCCCTGGCCGCCACCGATGCAGGCAGAGCCGGCGGCGAGCCTGGCGTTCCGGCGCTTCAGCTCGTAGACGAGGTGGGTGACGATGCGAGCACCGGAGGCACCAAGGGGGTGGCCGAGGGCGATGGCTCCGCCGTTGACGTTAGTCTTCTCCCGGTCGAGGCCGAGCTCCTTCTCGACGGCGAGGTATTGGGGAGCGAAGGCCTCGTTGACCTCCACGATGTCGAGCTGGCCGAGGGTGGTACCGGCACGCTCCAAGGCCTTGCGGATGGCGGGGGCAGGGCCGATCCCCATGATCGTTGGCTCAACACCGGCAACGGCGTAGGAGGCGATGCGGGCCAGGGGGGTGAGGCCACGGCTCCGGGCAAAGTCGGCGGAGGTTACCACCAGCATAGCGGCGCCATCGCAGATACCGGAGGCGTTTCCAGCGGTTACGATGCCATCTTTCTTGAAGACGGGGGGAAGTTTGGCGAGGGCCTCCATCGTGGTCTGGGGCCGGGGGTGCTCGTCCCGGGCGAAGGCAACCGTACCTTTCTTGGAGACGAGCTCGTAAGGGGCAATCTCGTCGTTGAACCTGCCGCTCTCGCTGGCTGCGGCCCAGCGCTTCTGGGAGGTAAGGGCAAACTCGTCCGCCTGCTCTCGGGTGATACCGTACTTCTGCGCCAGGTTCTCGGCGGTCACGGCCATCGGCGTGTTGCAGTAGGAATCGGTGAGGGCGGACCAAAGGCTATCTTCTAGGCCGGGGGCCTTGCCGAAGGCGTAGCCCTCACGCCCGCCTCGGAGGATATGAGGGGCCTGGGTCATGTTCTCTGTACCACCAGCTAGTACCGCTTCAGCTTCGCCGAGACGGATAAGTTGCGCAGCATGCACTACCGCCTCAAATCCGGAGCCGCAGAGACGGTTGACTGTGATCGCTGGGGTAGTGATGGGGAGCCCGGCCTTGAGGCCCACATGACGGGCGCAGTAGATGGCGTCAGCGCTGGTCTGCATCACGTTGCCAACGACCACATGGCCGATGTCCTCGGCCTTGACGCCGCTCTGGGCTAGCGCAGCCTTGGCCGCATGCACGGCGAGGTCAGTGGCCGAGACGCTCTTGAGAGAGCCGAGCATGGTACCAAACGCGGTCCGTTTGGCGGCGACGATGACAATCTCTTTCTGGGCCATGGAATGCTCCTGGTAGGCCGGCGCCGGGCCGGATCGGGCGCCTTGTAGCACGCCCCTTCCCTGGAGGTCACAGGAGCTCGCCCTCGCCTCCGACTCTTTTCTGTCACGAACCCTGGGTTCGGCGCCACCTGTTTCTGGAGCCATTCTCTAGGACTGGCTACTCTCCTGCCCTATGTTGTTCCATCGCCTGCTTCTACTCCTGGGCCTTGCCGCCTGCTCTGCTGCGCCGCCAGCGCCGCCGGTCACCTCTGCCCCGGCCGCCTCGGTGGCCACCTCCGAGCCTCCCCCCGAGAGGAGCGGCTGGACGATCATGGACCCCCGGGTAATCCGCTGTGGCATTGATGATCGTCCCCGGAATGTTCTAGGGGCTGAGCTCCCTCCCCGCCCCCTGCCGGCGCTCCTCGCGGAGGTCGCAGCCCAAGCTCCGGCCCCTCTCTCACGCCCCGTGGTCCAGATCGACATGGCTCTGGAACCCTCCCCCCAGCCTGCCCAACCCCCTCTCCGTTTCACCATTGAGCGGGATCGAGCGATGTTGAGCGGAGGAGGGGCCCTGCCTCCCCAGCTAGCTGCTGTGTTTGAGTCCATCGATCCCCAGTTCGATGTCTGCAGTACCCTCGCCCCACAGGATCTTTCCGAAGTCTCTCTCGCCTTCGACGTCGAGTTCGCCTCCAACGGGGCGCCGCTCCGGGTGCTTCCGGTGGGCGAGGGAGAGGTCGCTCCCTTCACCCGATGTCTTCAGGAGCGGGCCTGCCAGTACCAGACCCGGGTTCCTCTCGGCCAGCTCATCCGGGTCCGGGTACCCCTCCGAATTCATCGTGACCAACCTCTGCCTCCGCGTCCTCTCCCTGCGGCGCAAGTACGGGTGGATGTCGCAACCGAGATGCCCTCGAATAACCTGGCGGAGCTTCAGCTCCAGCTCCGCACCGTTCTTGCGGATGCAGCCCGAGGTTGCGGTTTGGTTCCCGGGAGGGCTCAAGTGCGATTCCTCATGGATCTGGTCAACATGCAAGCCGCTCCCCTCCGCAGGTCAGGCAGACTTCGGAGGCATCCCTCGCCTCGTACGGTCGTGGAACAGGTCCGCACTCAGCTCCTTGCCGGGCAGGTTCCGACCGATGTGCTCTCCTGCGTGGTTGAGGGTATCTCCGGTCGCTCCTTGGTTGAGGTAGGTTTCTCCGGGAAGCGTACCGAGCGGATGATCCTCACCTGGAACCCCTGAAGGATGCCGCTTATATCTTCCTGCCGAAGGCTGCCAGGATGCCGTCGCGACAGGTGACCACTAGCCGCTCTCCGTCTGAGAGCAGCCCGAGAGGCTCTCCGCAGACTCGTTGATCGCTGCCGATCTCTCCCCCCTCGCGGGACCAGATCACCAACTCGCCGGAGGGACGGAGGAAGGCCACCTTTCTGCCCTCCACTGCCAGGATGGCCGCAAAGGCGGCGCTTCCCCCCTCCCTCCCTGGGCCCCCCAGGAGGGAGAGCCGCTCCAGCTCGCTCCCTTCAGGGCTGACTGCCAACAGCAGGCCGCTGGAGGTGGCCACCCAAACCTCATTGCTGTGTCCCACCGTCGGGGGCCCTTCCAGTGAGGAGGCTGCGGAAACCGCCATCCCCACGACTCCTACGGTCAGATCAAAGAAAACCAGGCGCGTCTTATCCACCGGGACTACCAAAGAAGAATTCACGAGAGCCGGTGAGGCCGAGGGGGAGCCACCGAGGGAGCCCACCAGGGTCGGTGACCCAGGAGGGGTCCAGCGGAAGACCTTTCCAGTTGAGGTAACTGCCAGCGTGCCCCTGGGGCTCTCCACCAGTGCCCCAATCGGGGGTTCCTGGAGTCGTACTCGCTCCAAGGGTCGTCCCTCTCCGTCGAGCCACAGCAACGACGGGCCTGCTGCCAAGATCACTCCCCCGGCAGGAGGTGCTAGCGGGGCTACCCTCAGGTCGCGAGGCCGGGCTGGCAGGGGCCTGCGGAAACGGAGCTCTCCCGAGGGAGTGATCCCGACGCACTCCCCGCTGGAGGTGAGGACCACCCGGTCCCCCCGGCTGGTGATCAGCGGTCCCTGGATCGGAGGAGCAGGGAGGGTGATGCGACCAAGTTCCTTTCCAGTAGCTAGGTCGAAGTTCACGAGCTGCCCGGCCACCGATGCGACAACCACCACGCCGGCCGAGGCGACGGCGGGCAGGTCGATGCCCCCCTGGAGCTGGATCTTCCAGAGAGGGGCAAGGGTGGAGGGGAATCCCGGGGCCCTTCCCGTGCGCTGGTTATCTCCCCGGAAGACCGGGTGGGGCGCCCCGGAGCGAAGCACCAGAGATCCCGCGGATCCAGGCTTCACCGCATCCGCTTGCGCCAGCAACGAGGCCCCCAGGAGAGTGATCAGGGCCAGGAGCGCGGCGAGGGAGGTACGGCTCACGGTGCGGACTCCAGGCGGATTGCGTAAGGCTCATCGCTAGGGAGCAACTCTTTGACCCTATCGACCCAGGGATCTCGAATGAGCCGGAGGGTAAGGCACCCTGTGGAAGGGCTCCCGTCGAGCTTAAGAGCTGGGGTGGTATGGGGGCTGAGGACGTTGGTGGCGTCAGGTTTCCCCGGGCTACCAGCCCGATGGATCACGAAGCGCAGACCTCCACCGACGCCGCCCTTGTCCAGGGTCGCCTCAAGGGCGGTGCCGGTGGGGCGCACCAGCGAAATGGATTCTCGGATTATCCACCGTACCTTGCCTCCGGTGAGGCCTGCAGCGGGGCAGATCACATCCGTATCGTTGGTGAAATTGAGAACCCCTCGCAGTTCGGTACCGAGGGAGATACGAGTGGCTGTATGGGTTGAGTCATTGGGTTCGACCTCGGTGGCCTCCTCCGGTGCGGCCTGGGCGAAGGTGAGAGTGTAGTAGTCCGAGACGTTCTCGTGGACGACAGGGAGAACATCCGGATAGCGGGCTTCCATGTCTTGGAGCACAGCGAGGAGGTAGCGACCCGGCTCGATACGGTAGGCAGGGAGCACCAGGTCGCGCTTGGGGGCACCCGAGCAAAGGCGGGCGAGGGGATCTCGGAAACCGCTCCGGTAGAGCCAGAGGCAGATAGCAAAGTTAGGGAGCGCGGTCAGCCGCAGGCTGGCGAGGGAAACTCCGGCAGGCACGTTGTAGGCGAAGAAGTCCCGGTCACCCTGCTCTGGGGAGAAGCGCTTGCCGATCTGCCCGCGGATCTCCTTGCCGAAGGGGATCTCGTTGGCGCGCGCTGCCTCGTCGTTTGGCTCACGCTCGGTGCCCTCAGGGGGGGGAGGAGGTCGCGTGAGGGAATCGATGTAGGCTCGGGCCCTGGTGTAACCGAGCCAGAGGAGGCCGACGCCACCGAGGAGCGCCAGCCCCAGGAAGAGCTGACCCATCAGGCGCTGGAGGGCGAGCTTCCGTTCGTAGGCGGCGACCTCGTCCCGGGTGGCAGCCTTGCGAGGCAAGGCAGCGTTGCCAAGGTGGCTCTCGGAGATAGCCGCAGCAAATCGGGTGGCAAGAGCCTGGATTTGCCCCTGTTCGACCAGCATTTCGACGCTGGAAGTATTGCCGGATCGGAGGAACTCAATGAGCTCCTGCTGGAGCGCAGCAGCAGTGGGATAGCGATCCTCGCGGCGCTTGGCCATCGCCTTCAGGACAATAGCGTCTATGGCTCGGGGCAGGTTGAGGTGAGGGGCACACTCAGAGGGAGGCTTGGGCTCCTCGGTAAGATGCTTGGCGAAGACAGTCATGGGGCTGGGAGCCTCGAAGGGGGGAACCCCGGTGAGCAACCGGTACATCATGGCCCCGAGGGCGTAGATGTCCGCTCGCGGGTCTACCTCCTCGCCGCGGATCTGTTCCGGGGCCATGTAGTAGGGCGTCCCCACTACGGTATTCTGGTGGGTGGCATCATTGGCCCCCTCCGGCACACCGTGCAGCTTAGCCACCCCAAAGTCGCAGACCTTGGGAAGCTCTTCCTTCCCATCGCGAGAGCGGACTAGGAGAACGTTCTCAGGCTTGAGATCCCGGTGGATGATTCCAGCAGCGTGAGCTTCTGACAAGGAGCCGCAAATCTGCACCATCAGCTTGGCCAGCCTCACCGGAGAGAAGGGGCCGTCGACCTTCAGCACCCGGGAGAGATCGTCCCCAGGGACCAGCTCCATGACCAGGTAAGTCAGGTTGTTCGCCTGCCCGTAGTCGAAGACCTGAACGGTGTTTGGGTGAGAGAGTCTGGATGCCGCCAGGGCCTCCCGCTTGAAACGCTTGATGATCACAGGATCCCGGGCAAGGGAGCCGGCCAGTAGCTTCATGGCCATCAGCTTGCCGATGTGGATGTGGGCCACCTTGTAGACGACGCCCATCCCTCCAGCCCCCAGCACGCTGAGGATCCGGTAGCGGTCAGCGATGACCATGCCGATCAGTGGATCCGCTGCGCGCCGCAGCTCCAGCTCGTCATCTTCGGTCGGCTTGGTCATAGCTTCACGATGAAGTCCGCTTCAACATCCGGCAGCTTTCTATCTTGATCTGATGTGATCCCGATGACGCGCCCATACACTCCGATCGTCTCTCCTGTTGTCAGAGCACTCCCTCCGGGAATCACCACCCGCGCCGGACAATGCTTCTCTCGGCACCCTGTTGCCACATTCACTATAGCGATCACCTGGTTCCCCGGAGCGCTCGCAGACACCACATTGCCATGCCAAGCCACCTCCATACCCGCTCCTCCTTCCAGCTTCCCGAGCACATCGTCGTAGCCAGGGCGCCCGGAAGCATCCAGCTTCTTGGCCTCCGCCTTGAGGCTCGGCACCAGCTTCACCTTGAGCGATAGCAGTCGAGGGGCCATCCCGTGGGACGAGGCCCTCAGCGGCACCTCCGCTAGGCCCAACCCCGGGATCTTGAGGTATTGTCGGAATGTCCCGTCCGGGTTCACAGCTATTGGCGTTCCGGATACAGTGAGTCCTGTCCCCTTCCCCAGGCGCCCTGCCATCAGGAATGTGGCCTGGTCTGTGATTAGGTTGCTCCCCGGTGAGTCCAAGGTCAGTGGTGTCACCCCCACCTGCACCGTCAGCTTGCCGGACTCCGGTGTGCTCCCCTTCCTAGCGATGGTGTAGGGAATCTCTTTGCGAAAGATCTTTTGCTCCAGAGGAAGGGCCAACAGCTCCTCCTGCACCTCGATGCGGGTGCTCCCGCGGCCTGCCGCATCCAACATCACCGGCTTGCCCCCAACCGTGACCGAAGAACCGGCAAGCGCCTCCACATCGACGCGCACCGCCGGGGTTGTATCCTGGAGTGCATTCACGTCCGGGTTGAAACGGTACGCCAGCGGCACGGATAGTTTCACCATCTCATCCCGCCCTCCCTCGGGACGATCCACTGTGAGCACTAGCGCGTTCTCCCCTATCTTCAGTCGCCTGCTCAGGTTCAAATCCGCCTGGTGTCCCTTCACCTCCCCCGGTACTTCCCCTTCCAGCGTCAACTTCGTCCCATCAGGACAGCTCGCGCAGGTCACATGGAGCACCTCGTGCCCCTCCGCATTCAGGGTCACCCTCGCCGTCACGGGTACAGGCTTCTTCGTCAGCAGCAGCGCAGCCACCCCCAACCCAAGCACCCCCAGAGCCCCTAGCAGCACGAAGAAGGCTGGCCTCTTGTAGAGCGGAGGGAGAGGCTTCTGCACTCGCCTCACCCGTCGCTCCACCTTACCCGTCTCCAGCACCACCTCGTCGTAAAACTCCTCGACGTATTCCGGCTCCGTCACCGTCAGTGTCAGCGGTGCCATCAGGCTCGAAAATGCCAGGCCAACCAGTGTTTTGGAGTGGGTGCTCGTAGACCCTGAAGGGCGCCCAGGAGCTGCCAGGCCGACGAGCGTCTTTCCCTTGCCGTGAGCTACCGGGGCTGTTCCATCGGTTGTGACGGGGGGGGTGGCCTCTGCCATTCCAGACACCGCCGGAGCGATTCCGAGCAGCGTCTTCTTATTGTTCGAGGCCCCCGGAGCGGTCGCCGACGCCGGGGAGCTCAAGGGGGCCACCCCGAGGAGGGTCTTGCCCTTGGGGAGGAGAGGAGCACTCGCAGAAGGAGGAGAAATGTCTGGGGTGGGAGGCGGCACCGGAGCGGAGCCCAGAGTGCCTTGGGGCACCGGGAGAGGGGCCATTCCAAGCATCGTTTGGGCAGCGCTGGCACGAAAGTTCGCGGCAGATGCGGGAGCGGGGGAGGGAGCTGGGTCAAGAGCAGGAGCGGGGGCAGGCGTCGGTGCCGGGTTTTCCGGGGTGAGGGGAGAAGCGATACCCACCATGGTCCTCTTGCCGAGGGCGGTCCTGGCCGCAGGGACAGCCGAGGCGGTGGCATGCCCACAGACGCCGCAGAAGCTCGCGCCATCGACGAGTTGCGAGCCGCATTGATGGCAAGGACTCATACTTACCAGCTTCTCACGAGGGATATCGATGCTGCAACTTGCCCACGAGCATGGTTCATGGTGAAGGGCGCCTTTCCGGCGACAGAGCTCCTTTCATCACTTGCCTGCCAGCGTCACGTAGAGCAAGCCATCGCAGCGCATCAGCTCCCAGCGGGTTGGGCGCTTCGTGAGCCGATTGTGCTTCGTGAGCCGATCTAGCGGGTCGAAACCCACAGCGCAGGTTCGTCCGACTCGGCTTGACCTCGGGTGCAAGCAGTACAGAGCGTCGCTTGCAAGGCCATGCGCAACAGGAGATATAGCGCGGCTGGGAGACCAAGTGAGAACGACTTTGAGAAAAGATCGGAGCGGCTCCCGGACAGGGATACCATCGCCCCATGTACAGGGGCTTCCTCCAGGTAATGGCGATCCTAGGCGCGGCGTTGACGGCCAGCCAGGCGAGCGCACAGAGTATCCCCCCAGAGGTGGAGGAGACGCTCAAGCGGATTGCCTCCGAGAACCTCCGGAGAATCCGGCGAGGTGTGGCCTTCGGGCCGCACCTGGGAGCCTCGGGCAACTACTTGGCAGTGCCCAATCAGATGGACGGTGGGGTTTCCTTCGGGCTCGGACTCTATCTGTTCAACATCCCGACGACCTTCGACCTCCGAGATTTGGTCATCCATCGGGCCAGGCATGAGATAACAGCGCGGGTTAAGCAGCTCACCGACGAGGGGCGCCCCCCTTCAGGGGCCGAGCTAGAGTCCCTGATCCGCGCAGTCTACCGAGAAGCCCTGGACGAAATCCTCGGCAAGAACCGTAGAGAGGACAAAACCTTGGAGAGGCCTCGCTTCGGGTTCATTGTCGAGGGGCAGCGACTCTTTCGTTCCGAGGCCTGGCAGGTTCGGTTTGTCCCCAGCCTTGGCATCTCGTTTCTCAGCATAGGCCCCACCTTGACCCTCCATACTGGAGCGCGCACCACCGGGCTCCTCGGGGGAGAACTCTCCGTACGCTTGCTCCCGGAGGGTGGTCCCCGCTCCCGTGTCATCGAGATCTTCGGCCGAGCCGAGTTGTCTCTCGGCCACAAAGATACTGTCGGCACCCACGCCGGCGGAGGTGTACGCCTCCTCTTCGACTTGCTCTGACGATGCCCTGGGCGGAGAACAGGATGCGCTATAACCTCCCGTCATGGGTGAACGATCCTGGTCCTGGGCTAGGGCCGGTCTTTGGTTGCTGGGTGCCTACGGAACCCTAGTCGGTACGGCCTACGCCGCACAGCGCCTGCTGCTCTATCCTGCCCCCCGCCCTCCTCGCGAGCCTTCGCAGCATCATGGCAAGGTGATCCAAGCCACCGCACTCTCCGGTTGCCCAGTCTTCGCTCTCTGGAATCGCGTCGATCTTGCCGCACCTACGGTGGTCCACTTCCACGGGAATGGCGAGCAGCTCGCGGACGTGGAGCCGCTGGTGGCGTGGCTTGGGCAAAAGGGGCGGAACGTGCTGGCGGTGGAGTACCCCGGTTACGGGTTGGCCTCGGAGCAGCAACCCTCCGAAACTGCGCTTTACGAGGCTGCGGAGGCGGCGCTGGTGTACCTGCGGGATACCCTCGGAGTGCCCCCAGAAAGGACGACCCTAGTAGGCCAGTCGCTGGGCTCTGGGGTAGCAGCGGAAATGGCCCTGCGGGGGCACGGAGCACGGTTGATCCTCCTTTCACCTTACACCTCCATCCCGGATGTTGCAGTGCGGGTTGTACCCTTCTTGCCTGGTCGTTGGATGGTCATGGATCGCTTCGCCACAGCAGAGAAGGCCCCAAAGATCTCTTGCCCCGTGCTGATCATCCATGGCGAGCAGGATAAGCTAATCCCGGCGTCCATGGGGCGCACGCTAGGGACACTCTTTCCTCATGCTACGGTACAGATTCTCGCCGGGGTGCATCACAACGACCTTTTTGCCCCTCCTCATGGCCAGGAACTCTTGGAGAAGATTGCTGAATTTTCCCGATGAAACCCGGGGATAACCTATTGATTGCCGGAGATAACCTGACCGCTGCTCCTCTCCTTCTCTCCTCCTTTGCCGGCCAGGTCGACCTAATCTACTTGGACCCTCCCTTTGCTACCGGGCGTGCCTTCCCCCTGCGCCCACCTCCTGGTGGAGGCGATTCGGTCTTCCCTCGTGAGCTCGCTTACGAGGATCGCTGGCAAGGCGACCCAGAGCGCTTCCTCAACTTCCTGGAACCACGCCTAATCCTCTGCCGTGATCTCCTGTCATCCCGTGGAACACTCTACCTCCACCTAGATTTCCGCCGGGTTCACCATGCTCGGTTGCTCTTGGATCGGGTCTTTGGAGAGCGCTGCTTTCGCAACGAGATCATCTGGCATTACCGCTCAGGAGGGCGCCCCCAAGGTGCCTTCGCCTTCAAACACGATACGATTCTCGTCTACGGCAAGAACCCCGAAGGTTACTTCGATGGAGACGCCGTAGCCATCCCCCGCGTCACCGCCCGAAGCAACAAAATGAAGCGTGCCGTGGACGAACATGGGCGCACCTACCGGTCCATCCGTTCGGCAGGGAAGGAGTATCGCTACTACGACGACGAAAGGGTCATCCCGGATGACGTCTGGAGCGACATCGGCCACCTCCACCAGCGGGATCCAGAGCGCACAGGCTACCCAACGCAGAAGCCAGAGAAGCTCTTGGAGCGCATTCTGCTGGCCTCTAGCCCTCCCGGTGGACGGGTCGCCGATCTCTTCTGCGGATCCGGCACCACCCTGGCGGTGGCCCAGCGCCTAGGCCGTTGCTGGATCGGTTGCGACGAAAGCCCCGCGGCCATCCAGATCACCTGTCGCCGTTTGGCCAAGGCACCGTTCGTCCTGCACCGCAAGCTCCCCAGTGCAACTTCGCTCGCGACCGAGGAACCAGCAACAGGACCAGCCCAAGAGAACACATTAGAAACCAAGCAGGTTGCACCCGACCCCAATTTGAGGGGTCACCGTGCCAGTGCGAGGTGCGCGGGTGTCGACTTGGAAGGCCACCGAGATGGAAACTTGGCCCCCCACCGCTGCGCTAGCCACCGTGCCGGCCAGGTTCCCCAGCGCACCTCCGACTCCTGCGGACACCGCCTTGCCTAGGAGCATCCCGCAAGGGACGGTCCCCGCAAGCTGGCCCCGGAGGATCCCTCCGATGAGTTGTTGTGTCCAGTCGACTGCGCCCTGCAAGGTCATACCGCCGCTCTGCGCTGTCAGCCCTTCCAGCACTACTCGGTTCCCATCCTGTGTTCCCAGGATCCGTGCACTGAGCGTCACCGGACCCAGTACCAGCCCAGACCACTCGGCCCCGGTGACCTTCACCCCCCGGACGACCCCGCTCATCTTCCCCACAAGCCCCTGTCCCGCAGGAAACGCCAGCTCCGCCTGCCCGTCCAGCACCGCACTCCCCGTCGAGGGGAAACCTAGAGGTTGCGCCAGTGAGGCCAGGGGCGCCCCCTGCAAGGTAATCCGTACTGTCGGTACCTGCGTGGAGAGTAGCTCTAGGCGGGAGTGGCTGGCGGATTCCCCCCCTTCTCCGAGCCACAAGGAGAGCCCCTGGGAGCGGGACATCCATCCGAAGGAAACCGGGCCCACCTCGACTCCGAAGAGGGAGACTCCTCCGGTCCTCACCCGTCCTCCGCGCCCTGAAGGAGTGGCGTTGGCACCGCTCACCTGGAGCCAGGGAGGGCTGGTGGCCTCGTCCCGGAGTTCAAGGCTCGTGTCGCGGCAGGCCACCTCAATCCCAGAGCTCTTGCCATGGGCAGAGCGCCACTGGGAAACCCCCTCCAACACGGTTCGGAGCGATCCGACGACGACGATCCGGCCCTTCTTGACGATGACGCGGCTGGCCCTCAAGAGGGAAGGCTCGAACTCCAGAGTGTCTGCCTCGCCCACCAACAACTTTTGCCCCAGGAGTCCGAAGCGGGCTTCGGTTACCGAGACGGTCCCGAGTCCTACCGAAAGATCCTGGAAGCGAAGGGAGAGACCGAGGGACGACGCCTGATGCTCGATCACCCACCGGAACAAGATACGATGAGACAGCAGGGCTATCAGCAGGAGGCCTCCCAACGCCCCGCCAAGGACAAGGGGCCAGCGGATAGAACTTCGGGACGGAGCGCGACGAGCGCCGGGCGGAGGGGGAATCCAACCAGGAGAGGGTTGCATGGGTAAATTTACACCCTTAAGGGACTTTTTCCCACCAAAGATCCGCTCCCAGTTTTCCCGGTAGGTTGGGGTCGCCACCTGGGCAGGGCCATGGCGCGCCGGGAAGGTTTCTGGGGGGGGAGTCTTGTTCAAGGGGGGGCTCTTTGAGGGGACAGCTACGCTCACGTCGTAGATCCAGGGGGCCTCCTGGCGTGGTTTGAGTTGAATGACCTCGCCGTAGATGGGGTGCCCCTCCTGGAGCGGTCGGATTTCTCCTAGGGAGGCGCCATCCGGTCGGATGCGCATAACTTGGCGCCCGCCTCCATCCTGGGTTCTGGAGCCGAGGAGCGCGATATCGAAGTGTTCTCCGTCCTTCTCGGGATCGGTGGCCATGATGCAGGATAGCCGGAGCCACTCCGGAGCAACAGGGAAAAGAGGTATTTCCCCAATGTCTGCTGACGAGGAGGAGCTAGGGGAGGCGAGGTTGAGGTATGCTGGATTGGGTCGGATGAAGGTACAACCTTGGAACGGCCCGATTCAGGTGCTGGCGGCCTGTACGTTGCTGGTCTACGGGGCCCCAGTTCGCGGAGGTGCTCCCTGTGCAGACGAGCTGGCACGTAAGGTCTTCGAGGCTGGATATGCCTTCTACGAAGCAGGGGATTACGAGGAGGCTCTCCGGTCATTCCGGCGGTCCTACAGCTTGTGCCCCAAGCCCGAGCAACAGAAGAACATCGGTGCCACCCACGAGCGCCTGGGGAACCTCCCTGAGGCCATCGAAGCTTACGAACTCTACCTGAAGAGCGCTCCACCGGATGCCGAGGATCGGGATGCCATCCAGGTCCGCATTGCCAATCTGCAAAAGCGGTTGACCCCAGCAGTACAGCCCTCTGCTCCGGCGTCCAGCTTGGCTCCCCTCCCCCTGCCGCCTCTTCCAGAACCCCCTCCACCGCCTCCCCCCCCCGATCGCACCGCTGCAGTGGTAGCCCTGAGTGCTGGCGGGTTGTTTGCCGTGGGGTCGCTGATCACCGGACTTCTGGCTCGTAGCCGGTTCCAGGAAGCCGAACGCTCCTGCAAGCCGAGCTGTTCCGATAGCGAGGTGGCCTCCATACGCACGCTGGCCTGGACTAGCATAGCGCTCACCGGAGCTGCTGCCTTGGGAACGGGGATGGGTGTGTACTTGTGGTGGTCGTCGTCTTCCTCAGCAACGCAGACGGGGCTCCGGGGGGTGGGGGTCCAGGTTGGGCTAGAGCAAGCGCAGCTTGGCGCTCGGTGGGCATTCTGATGAAAACGTCGGCTCAATGGCTCGGGATCGGTGCGACGCTGCTGGCGCTGGGCGGGTCTGGCTGTATATGGCTTCTAGATATCGATGGGCTCCAAGGGGGGCACGGAGGTGCGGGGGGAGCAGGAGGCCAGGAAGGGACAGGGGGCAGCGGGGTAGGCGGTGGCGCGGGAGCTGGTGGTTCCTCAGGTACGAGCGGTATGGCAGGGAGCGGCGGCGCAGTTTCCTGCGCGCTGTCGCTAGCCTGTGAGGATGGCGATCCATGCACGAAGGATACCTGCACCCTCAACGGGAAGGACTGCGACCAGAATAGCTGCGTAGACAGCGAGGGCAAGGGGATCGGGGTCTGCGGCCGAGAGCCCTGGACCGGGACCGGGCTGGGGGTGGATCTTCTCCCGGCGACGCTCCTGGGGGCCGAGCGCATCGGCCAGCCAACACTGGTCGATCTGCCCGGAGCCTACGTGGCAGCGGTGTACTGGAGCGATCTGGGGGAGGAGGACGTGGCTCTGCTCAGGGTGGAGGATGGTGCTACCTCGATCCAGAAAGTCTCTCTGCGGAAGAAGCTGGAGGGAGGCCCTGGGACAGATTGGATTCCTCGGTCGAGCCCAGCGCTCCGGGCACTTCCAGGGGGGGATATCCTCGCAGTCTTTGGGGCATCTCAAGAGGCGAAGAGCGGGCTTCGAGCGGTCATCCTGGCAGGGTCAACACTGGCGGTGAAGGCG
>JANWXX010000600.1 GCA_025057345.1 Polyangiaceae bacterium
ACCTTGACGATGGCGGCTGTGAGCGTGGTCTTTCCGTGGTCGATGTGACCGATGGTGCCGACGTTCACATGAGGCTTCGTACGGACGAACTTTTCCTTGGCCATGGGATCTCCGTAAGTGTGGCATCACCGGATGGAGATCGCGCCAGGAGGGTTAGGATTCAGGTCCGACGCGATCCGTGCAAAGAGCCACTTGGGGAGCCCACCATCGGGATTGAACCGACGACCTCGTCCTTACCAAGGACGTGCTCTACCAACTGAGCTAGGTGGGCAGGGAACGAATAACCGGAAAAGACAGAGAGAGGATAAGTCGAGCGGGAGACGGGATTCGAACCCGCGACGTTCAGCTTGGAAGGCTGACACTCTACCAACTGAGTTACTCCCGCCAAAGGTGGAGGGTGTTGGATTCGAACCAACGTAGGCATGGCCGGCAGATTTACAGTCTGCTCCCTTTGACCACTCGGGCAACCCTCCCTGGAGAGATGGGGGAATGTTCCAACTGACAAAGAGCCATACGGAGGAACCCTCTCCCGCCCCTGGGGAGCTGACGAGGGGAGTCGAACCCCTGACCAGCGGTTTACAAAACCGCTGCTCTACCGACTGAGCTACGTCAGCATGGGCCACCCGCATCGGGCTTGTTGCCCTGGACCGGAGAGGGGAGCGAACGGGTACACCCTTTCGGGTACCTTGTCAAAGACAATTCTTCTCAGGGAGGTGCCGAGCATGCCTCGACGACTCCGCAAGCGAGGCGCACCTAAGCACAGCTTGTTCCCTTGGGGAAGAAGTTTTTTAGTGCGGGGCCTCTGGGACGCCGAACTGGTAGCGGAGACCCAACCCGAGGAGTAGGGCGTTGACCTCGTAGCGACCTGCGTTGATGGGGAGATCCTCAGGGGGCTTGTTGGCGCGCACTGGGTTGATCTTGTAGAGCCGGGCATCATCCGGGGAAACATCCACCCGAGAAGGGAAGAGCATGGCGAGAGTACCATCAAAGCGCCACCGAGAGCCCAGGTGAAGGCTACCGCCGAAACCGACGAGGAATTTGTCCATGTCGAGGGTAAGCACCGAAAGGTAAGGAGGGGGGACAGCGCTTTTTTCGTAAGAGAGGCCAGCACGTAGGTCGATCCGGTAGCGCTTGAGGCGGAGGACTTGTTCTCCACCGATGCGCATGGACCAAGCGTCCTGGAAACGTCGCTCCAGGGAGATGGAACCGATGCGGTATTCCGGCGGGAAGAGGGCGACGTCGCGGAGTGAGATGCGGTTGGGGGTAACATCGATGCGCTCGTGAAGGCTCCATTTTTCGTAGACAAAGGCCGCTTCGATGCGAGTGGCAGGGCTAGGGCGGAGCTCAACGCCCAAGCGGGCGATCCAGGGGAGTTGGAAGCGAACGCGAGCCGAGTCGCCGTCGATGTAGGCCTTGTCGAAGACGGCTGCAGAGGGCAACCGGGTCTGGAGCTTGGCCGGTGCATCGACCGTGGAAGGAAGCTGGAAGGAGGTGCCGATGCGCAACAGATCAATGGGGGTTACCACCAGCCCCAAGGTACCGCTGGGGGCCACGATATCCTCGACACGCAGGCGCCCTTTGGTGTCGTAGTCCGGCTGCTCTGGTGCGCAGAGGAAGCGGTCTGGAACGCAGGCGCTGAAGTATACCTCCGATTGGAAGGTTCCGGCGAGCACCGTGGGCCCGGCACCTACCTGTATCCGTTGGGTAGGGCGATAGGCCAGCCAGATGCCGCCGATGGCGAGGGCAGATCCGTCCAGGGTCAAGAGCGAGTAGCGCTGGGGGGCAGGCTGGCCGTTGGGGAGCTTCTCTGGGTAGCTGGTGATAGCAGAGTAGGGGGCATAGACTCCCCCAGCTACCACGAGGTTAGGCCGGATTGCGTAGGATCCAGCTAGCGTGGGGATGGGCAACACCGGCGAGGAACCCTCCACCTTCTCGTAGGTTTGGATGAAGGAGCTACCGACCGGTGCTCCGGTGTTAGGGTCACTCCCCTGGACTCGGATCTTCCGTTGAAAGGAGCCGCTGAAGCGAAGCCAGCTGGCATCCAAGAGGAATTGGGTACCTGCGTCCACCAGCCCTGCTGGGTTGTAGTAGATCGCTCCGAGATCGTCGGCGCCAGCCACGAAGGCACCTCCCCGGGCCATGGGGCGCACACCCCGATCGGAGAAGTAGAGCCCCGCTGCATTGGCCGTGTCAGTAGCCAGGAGTACTACAGTCACCGCCGCCAGGGTGATCGTGCGCATCAGTTTCCGTTCCGCCCACGGACGATGGTGTAGAACTGTTCCAGGCCCCGGTAGTTGTCGGTCAAAAAGGCTTTGAGGCCATCCGCCATCGCCTTGTAGTCCT
>JANWXX010000601.1 GCA_025057345.1 Polyangiaceae bacterium
CGGCTGCATCACCCGAGGCGAGCGCAAGTTGAGCCAGCAGCAGCGGTGGCTCCGAGTCCGACGGGTCCGCAGCCACCGCCCGGAGCGCAAACTCGCGGGCCTGTGCAGACTCTCCCCGAGCTTCGGCGCAGCGTGCCTGCTCCCGGAGCAGTGGACCGAACTCCGGATCGAGGCGGGCAGCACGGGCGAAAGCTCCGTCACTCCCCGGACGGTCACCCTGAGTGCAGCGCAAAGCAGCGATGCGAACCCACGGGTCCGGGTGCCTTCGATCTTGAGAAGCGGAACGAAGGTATGCTTCCTCTGCCTGGGCCAGATCCCCTCGCCGCTCCGCAAGTGTGCCCTCCAGGAAAGCTGCGTAGGCCTCCTCGGAAACGAAAGGTCCAACGTACACCCGACCGTGGACCTTCCGAGGTACCTCTCCGCCCAGCAACCCTGCACACCCAGCCGTGACCACCGAGAACAGCAGTACGGGCCAGCGCAAGATCACTTTACAAGCCCCTTGAGCTTGATGATGAGCTGGAGTGCATCGAGGGGAGTAAGTCTCTCTGGATCCACAGAGCGCAAGGTTTCTACTGCAGGATGCTTCGTTGGAACCTCCGTTGGCTGTTGAAACAGGGAGAGTTGTGTATCCGGTTGGGCTCGACCTTGCCGATCACGGCGCCGCAAGGATGCATGGGTACCCACCGGGAGCATCCCGTTGGACTCCAGCCCTTCGAGAATGGCTCGGGAGCGGGCCAGCACGCTCTCTGGCAACCCCGCCAATTTGGCGACTGCGATGCCATAGCTTCGACTTGCGGCCCCCCGAGCGATCTTGTGGAGGAACACGATATCATCACCGAATTCTCGAGCAGAAACCGAGTAGTTAGCCGCGTGCTTCGCCAGCTTCGTCAGCTCGGTGATCTCGTGGTAGTGCGTGGCAAACAGAGCCCTGCACTGAATGACATCGTGGAGATGTTCTGCCACGGCCCAAGCGATCGCCAGCCCGTCGTACGTGCTCGTCCCTCGGCCAATCTCGTCCAAGATCACTAGACTCCTTCGGGTGGCCGCCTTGAGGATCGCCGAAGTTTCTCGCATCTCCACCATGAACGTGCTCTCCCCGCGGCTCACGTTGTCGCTCGCTCCCACCCTCGACAGGATCCGATCCACCACCCCGATCCTCGCGGACGACGCCGGAACAAACCCCCCCATCTGCGCCATCACCACGATCAACGCTGCCTGCCGCATCAGCGTCGACTTCCCCGACATGTTCGGCCCTGTGATCAGCCAGAATCGCTCCCCTTCCACATCCAATCGGATATCATTCGGAACGAACTGACCCACCGCTGCCGTTCTCTCCACCACCGGATGTCGGGCGTCGACTAGGTCCAGCACCAGGGAGGTGTCCACCACCGGGCGGCAATAGCCATAGCGATGAGCAAGATCCGCTAGGGCCGCATGGACATCCCAATCCGCCAAGCGTGCAGCGAGACGATGGATCCGGGAAGCAGCCGCAGCAACCTGCGCCAATAGATCTTTGTAGAGCTGCTGCTCCAGCGCCAGTGCTTGGTCCTCCGCATGGAGTACCCGATCGCTCAGCATATCCAGCTCGTCGTTGGTATAGCGCTCTCCGGTGGACACCGTCTGTTTGCGACGCCAGGTAGGCGGCACCTTGCTTCGATGCCGGTCCGTCACCTCAATGTACCAACCAAACACGCGGGTATACCGCACCTTGAGATTGGCCACCCCAGTCTCTGCACGGAGCCGGTTCTCCATCTCGCTCAGCTTTTGGGTGCCACCGTCCTTGAGATCCCTCAGCTCGTCCAGCTCCACGCTGTATCCCGGGCGAAAGATTCCTCCCTCCCGAACGAGGGTGGGAGGACGATCCACCAATGCTCTCGCCAGAAGCTGCTGGAGTTCCGGCAATGTGTCCACCGGCTCGCGCGTCAGCCCTAGCACCTCGGGAGCAGGCTCCGGCATGGCAGAAAGCGCCCCCAGAGCCGTCGGAACCATGGCCAGGCTGTCGCGCAAGCTCCCCAGATCCTTGGGGGTGGCTTCCTGAAGTGACGCCCGGACTGCCAACCGCTCCAGATCGGAGATGTATCCAAGAGCTGCCCGGAATTCAGAGCGCGATGCCGGGTTTTGCAGGAACAGCTCCACCACGTCATGGCGCCGACGGATCTTCTCTACATCCACGAGCGGTGACAGCAGCCGCCGACGTAGCAACCGGGCGCCCCCAGGAGTGCAGGTGATGTCCAAGAGCTGCAGCAGCGACCCCACCTTACCTCCGTCCGAAGAAACCACCAGCTCCAGGTGCTTCTGCGCCACATCATCCAAAATCAAGGTTTCCGAGACATCCCAGGTGT
>JANWXX010000602.1 GCA_025057345.1 Polyangiaceae bacterium
TACCTCCCTCGATCCACGGGCTCCTCCCCGGGGTATGATTTGGATCCCTCCGGGCATTCTCCTTGCCGGCACGCCAGAAGATCGCCTCCCACGCCAACCTGATGCGGAGATGCCTGGCTCCCAAGTAGTCCTCAAGGGATTTTTCATAGATGAGTTCCCTTACCCCAACGAGCCTGGCGCCATCCCTCTTACCGGGGTCACCCGCGACGAGGCCCAGGATCTTTGTGAAAAGCAAGGACGGCGCCTCTGCACCGAGCTGGAATGGGAGCGGGCGTGCAAGGGGCCCGACCAGCGGGTCTACGCTTATGGGGACACTTATCGTGCTGCCAACTGTGGGACTGGATCTTCGCCTCCCGGGACGCCACCGGTAGGGGTCTTGCCGAACTGTCGCAGCGATTTTGGAGTACGGGATCTCCACGGGAGCGTAGCTCAGTGGACCTCAAGCCCCTGGGGGCGCGGTGATTCCTCCGGACTGGCTGCAGTTCGAGGTGGGACTGGGGAGCCAGGGGAAGTCTTTGCCCGATGTGCCCATGTTTTCCCCGAACCCCCTTCCAAACGATCTCCTCGCCTTGGGTTTCGCTGCTGTGCTGGTGAGAGGAATCTTGCAGAGGTGACCCTCAATCTTGTGCGAGGCGATCCTCTCCAAGTCATCGCCAATCGAGAAGAGTACCAAAAGCTGCTTGCCCAGCAGCTCCCCGCAGAACTGAAGGAGCAACTGGCCACGACGAAAGCGCCCTTCAAAACGCTCCAGATTTGGCGCTGGCGCCCGGTAAGCAACGAGGAACTACTGCTCCAGTCAGGCTGTGCCCACCCGGGTCCGCTTTCGATCTGTGGGATCGCAATCCACAGGCTCCGTCCCGGACGCCCTCCGGAGGCATTGGCCTTTGCGTCTTCCGGTTGGTGGCTCCCCTCGCTCAACGAAACCGATGACCCGAAAGATTTTTACGTCTACGGAGGGGATAAAGACGGCGGGTTCCGGCGCTATCTGGGTTACTCCTACGGGCGCGTCGTGGTTGGCGCTCCGGAGCGGAATATCCAGAAGAAAAAGAAAAAGCCTTGAGCATAATAAGACCCCCCACCATCTTGGGGCTGACCGTGGGGTACCATGGGAAATGCACCGGTTCTTCTCTTGGAGGTTGGAACGTCGGCCCCGGCGTAGCCCTGCCCTGGGATGGCTGCAGCTCGTGGGGACTGTGTAGCCCCCGTGCGAGGGGGGCGCAAGGGCTACGCGGTGTGCTGGCCCGACGAGGTAGGGTCTTGTTTACATCTTGACACGGGAGGAGGCCTCGACGCGGTAAGCGAAGGAGAGTTCCAGGTGCTGACCCGGAGCAAGGGTAAGATTGAAGCAGGCAAAGCCAGTACGAGGGTCGAGATGAGAGCCACCAGGTTCCGTGACCTCCACCGTGAGGTCACGGACCTCACTCACCGGGATTCGCTCAATGACCTGCATCACCTTGGGCTGGCGCCCCAGGTTGCTCAGAAAGAGGCGGATGCGGCGGAAAATCTTTTGAGTACCAATTACCGGAACTACCTCTCGGCGTTCTTCCTGGGAGCGACGTACCCGCACATCATCGTCATGGCCAAGGCCAAGCTCGAAGGGTTCGCCGGGGGCGACGTACCGGATGGAGGAGACTCCCAGGAGTGCAGGGCCGATAGCGACACGGACCGGACCGGCCAGCAGAGGGATGCGCCCGGTCCAGGTAGCGGTGACACGGAGGTAGGCGGCCTCGGAGCGCTCGGGGAAGGCGACCAAATCTGCTTCACAAGGAAGAGCTTGCTCCCCGATCTCAATGGCCACCGGGAGCCCATCTGGCGGGATCGAGGCAAGGGTCTTCCCGTCAAGGGAGAGCGGTTCGCCGCCGTCGTCAATCCCAGGCATTTCCTCAACCCTGCGAGAGCCCCGACCCAGGGTAGCGAGCTGCATCGCCTGCTCCCGTTCTTCGATGATGATGGAACGGTGGTCCAAGCGACGCTGGAGCGTGAGCAAGTCATCTTGAAGCAAAGGCGGCACGGCAGCCTGGGAGGGACGCGCAGTGGAGAAGCGGCACGGGACGTTCTGCCAGTCCTCTCCGGTACGTTGCCAGGCAATAGCGAAGGTGCGGACCAAGAGCTTGGCAGGCCCCTGCGTCGTTGCTGGGAAGAGCTGTGCATGATGCTCTGGACGCCAAAGGGCACAGGGAGTCCGGTACGTCACTTCCACGTCCACCTCACTGGATTCAGCGGCCGATAGCTGGATTTCAATGGTTGCCTCATAGCATGGCACTGAGGCCTCCACTTGACGTTGCTGTACCGACGTCTGGCGCTCTACCTCGATGGCCAGTTCCAACTCG
>JANWXX010000603.1 GCA_025057345.1 Polyangiaceae bacterium
ACCACGGTTGCATTCACCGCATCCTTCATTGCTACAGCACCATCGCGCCGCCCGTCAAAGGATTGGCCCTACCCAATCCACCCAAGTGCCTCCCTTGGCGTGGGAGCATGCCTACATGTGCAACAAGAAGCGACTGCTCTCCTAGAACTCCCTTCAGAACCATGTTGCTGGCAAAAATACGGACCTCCTAGAAGAGGCTAGCTTGGTGAAATGATCTCTGATCGCTCTGGCTCGCGAACCGTCCAGCAGGTGCCACAGCCTAGAAGAGGCTAGGTTGGTGAAATGATCTCTGATCGAGGTCCAGGGGCCCGACTGTCAGGGGCTTCTGGCCATGGACAAGGAGGACCTGGTGCATGCGGAGATCGACAGAATCACTGGGGAAAATGCCCTGTTGCTGCTGCTTGCCATAGGGTGGGTCGCTGAAATCTCTCCCGTATCGGGAGTCCGGGTAGAGCATCCAGGGAAACTTGCAGGAGATCATCTTCGATGCGCTGCATCGGCTGGATGAGGGGGATCTTCCAGACATCACCCACTCGTCCCGCCGGAAGGTCGTAGCGCGCTCGCCGGCCACCTCGCGCTTCCTAGCCTCAGCGCTTCCTCCGGGGGATCTGCAGGTGGTCCCCATCAAGGAGTTCAAGGGGCTGGATCCGGAGCTTACCCTTGGCCTGGTGAGCGGGGTCCGTTGCTACCCCATGCTGCCAGGAAACCTGGGGGAAGGGGTGCTGATCGGTCTGGGGGGTCGGTTCCTGGGAAGGTTGCCCCCGCTGACGCTGCAATGGAGCAAGCTGCATCATGCGGGCGAGGGGGGCTGGGTCTCCTCAGAGGTAGGTTCAAGGCGGCCTTCCTGGTCGGGAAGCAGTAGCAGAGCTCTTCGAACGAGCGTTCCTTGGAGAAATCTAGCCAAGCTTGAGCAGTACCTCCAGCAGGAGATGCCTGCTTCGGACGCACTAGGTGCCCAGGCCGTGGGCTGAGACCCCGGGAACGGCGCCATGCTAAGGTGCGGCTCCGATGACGAAGAACGAGGTAGCGGCGCTACGGCTGGCGCTGCCCAAGGGCCGCATGCAGCAGGGGGTCTTCCAGCTTCTAGCGGATGCGGGAGTGCAGGTACGAGTGGACGAGCGAGGATATCGGCCGACACTCTCACTCGAAGGGGTAGAGACAAAGCTGCTGAAGCCACAGAACATCATCGAGATGCTTCAGGCAGGCTCACGCGACGTAGGGTTTGCGGGGGCGGACTGGGTACAGGAGCTAGAGGCAGAGCTGGTGGAGGTATTGGATCTCGGGCTAGACCCGGTGCGGCTGGTGCTGGCAGCACCCCCATCCGTATTGGTGGAGGGGAAGCTACCTCCGAGGCCGGTCACCGTGGCGACGGAGTACGTGCGGCTGACGCGGCGGTGGATGGAGGAGCACGACGTGGCGGGGACGGTGCTGCACTCCTACGGAGCGACGGAGGTGTTCCCTCCGGAGGATGCAGATTGCATCGTAGATAACTCCGCCACGGGCTCCACACTGCGAGCTAATGGCTTGGAGCTCGTGGGCGAGGTGATGCGCTCGTCCACCCGGCTCTACGCCAGCCCTGCAGCAATGAATGACCGGGACAAGCGTGCTCGTATCGAGGACATGGTGTTGTTGTTGCAGTCCGTGCTGGATGCCCGCTCTCGAATCATGATCGAGCTAAACGTCAGCCACGAAAAGCTGGATGAGGTGGTAGCAGTGCTCCCCTGCATGAAGAAGCCCACGCTAGCGAGGCTCCATGGTGAGGACGGCTACGCGGTGAAGGCGGCGGTCCCCCGGCGGGCGCTGGCCGCACTGATCCCTGAGCTCAAGGCTCGGGGCGGCACCGACCTCGTCGTCTACGAATTGTCCCAGATTGTCCCATGACTCCCACCTATCTCGCCCCTCGCCTCGCCTCCCTAACCGCCTACAAGGTGCCGCGGCACCCGGCCCCCATCGACCTCTACCTTGATGGCAACGAGGGCCTCTCACCCCCGCAGGCGCTGCTCCAGTGGCTTGCGGACGCCCCAGTGGATGTGGTCCGTCGCTACCCCTCAGCGAAGTCCCTGGAGGCTCGCCTTGCCGTACTGCATGGAGTCGACCCAGCCCAGGTGATGGTGGGCGCGGGGGGTGACGATGCTATCGACCGCCTCTGCCGCGCTGTCCTTTGCGAGGGACGCTCGCTGGTGCTCCCGGTACCTACTTTTGAGATGATCGCTCGCTACGCCCACCTCGCAGGGGCCGAGGTAATCGAGATCCCTTGGGGTGCGGGCCCCTACCCTGCCGCGGAGGTTGCTCGCCACGTAGACGAGCGCACTGGCCTCGTCGCCCTGGT
>JANWXX010000604.1 GCA_025057345.1 Polyangiaceae bacterium
CAGATCAAGGCCTATCTTGACTCGCCCTTGGGTCTTCAAGAAAACCCTCCGTGGTTCCCATTGGTGGCTTATCAGGCTCCCCTTCCTGGTACTAGGCTCAACCAGGGCAGTGTTGTCTACGCACGCCCTACGGACGATGCTGGTAACCCCATGCTCCCTCCCCGCTCCGTGGTTGAGGGTCTTCAGCGCTCTGGGGTTCACCGGGTGATTGTGGGGCACTCCCCAGTTGGCGACTGCCCAGCGCTGCTTCGAGCTGAATGCTTTGAACTCCTGATCGCTGACAACTCGTACAGCCCCGTGGAAAGTGGCTCCCGGGTGCTGATCCAGGGAGAACAAGTCGAAAGCGAGGGGCCCTGCCGTGTGCATAGTGGCGAGCGAGTTCGGGTGGCTCTGCGCCTTGGGGAGACTTCCCCTGTCGGTCTTCGCCTCGTCGACGATGGTCACCTCGTCAAAGGACAGCTCTCCAGCGGTGACTTCTTGCTCCATCGTAGCCTCCCTGGCTTCCGGGTCGAGCATCGGATCCTCTCGGCTCACGAGCTCCACCGCCTTACACTCTGTGAACCCTGGGGAAACCCTTTCGGAAGCCCCCCATGAACCCTCTTGTTACCCTCCTCACCCTAGCAGCCTCCCTGATGGTCGGCTTCGGTGCAGGTACCCTAGAAACTCGGCCCCTTGACCTTCTTGCTCTCGTCCCTCTGGTGATCACGCTGCTCTTTCCTTGGCATACCCTCCGCTATAGCCTCATCCCTCTGGGTCAGATCCGTGCTGCCCACCTCACCGCCTGCCTTGTCGATGTTGGTTTTGGAAACGATGGTCCAGGCGGTGCTGCCATGGTTGCTGCTATGGCCCTCCTTCACAAAACCAATGCTACCGAGGAGGATCTTCGCTGGGTTGAGGAGCAGCTCGCCAAGGCAGCCCCACTCCGCGCTGCCGGTCTCGTCGCCGCTGCTCTCCTTCGCCTTCACGCTGGTGATCGGGATGGTGCCCGCCTTCTCCTCCGGAGCGTTGAGCTGCTCCGCTTCCCAGGCTCTCCTCCTCTCGCCTTCCGCGTCGCCCGGGAATGGCTTGCCGCTGAAGCTGCCACCCGAGGTGACTGGCAGGCTGTCCTTGAGCATGCTTCCCGAGATAGATCGATATTTACCTCAAGAGGGACGATTTTTCTGGGGGCTGCGGCCCGACGTCTGCTGGGGCGCGAGGATGCTCCCTCCGATGAGCAGCTCTGGGCGCTTTGGTTGCTCGCACCGGCCCGCACTCGCACTAGGCCTCTGCTGCGTCGTGCGTTGGCAGCACGGCCCGTATCGCCTCCAGCGCGCCGGGAGGAAGCTTCCAACGAGGTGGTTTCGTCAGATCCACTAGCGGCGGTATTGATACTCCAAATCCAATCCTGGAGGGATCCAGATCCCACACTGGAAGATCTGGTGAGGTTGGGTAAAGCGTGGGATCACGCACTGGAGAACAAGGCCCTAGAGCGTCGGCTTCTGGTGCGATCCATGGATTTGGGCACCCACGAAGGGAGCAAGGCAATCGAGCGGCTGAGGGAGGTAGCTGCAGCACAAATAGCGGCTCGCGCAAGAGAGAAGCGTCTGGCACTCGGGAGTGTCGAGGCACCGGGAGCGACGGTGGAGCGAGCGGTAAAGTTGCTGCGGGATGGGATGTTGGCAGAACTGGAGGCGAGCTGCGAGGCACTGCGGTACCGGGCCATGGAGAAGCGTGCATTGCCCGCGACTGACGAATGGTGCGAGTGGCTAGCACTTCGGGGGCTTTACGAGGAAACCGGGACAATCGGGGGGATGGGGGTACGGAGGCTCGCTTGGACCCGGGTTCGGGATGATGTTTGCAAGCTGGCGGTATGGCTCTGGAACGAGCGAGGCGAGCGGACCATCGCCCATGCCATGTTCTTGTGGCTTCTGGATGAGGCTATGGCCTTGCACGACACAGATGCCATGGAGCTCCACCGGAAGAACGTGGCCTGCGGGTGGGAATAGCCGCTACCAAGGGGCTGACCGAATCACGGGAGGTACTCGACGCACTTCAGGGAAGCGCATAGGTGGTCGCGGAGGAGCTCCCTCGTTGCCCTGGCGACGCCGTCGTAGTTCGTCTCGAATTTCCCGCACCTGCTCTGTGTCCTCCCTATCTACCTCTGGGAGTACAGACGACGGTGCAGGGGGCATGGAGGAGCCGGGGCCCAGGTAGAAATCATCCGCTAGTAGCCCTGCCTTGCTCTTGTTCAGCAGGAATAGGCATGGAGTCTTCTCTAGCGTGGGACGCTCTGCCTCGTAACCGCACCAGCCTGTTTCATCTGGTTCGGCGCTGATTGGCT
>JANWXX010000605.1 GCA_025057345.1 Polyangiaceae bacterium
CAGACATAGAATCCTCCCTGGTGTCCAAATATTTCAACATCCGTACCTTCTATTCGCGCTTGGATGTCATCTCTGGAATTGCCCGTGGCTATCGTCCTCAGCAGCTCCTAGTAAGCAACCCAATACAGAATATCTTTGACATCCAGGGTGAGTACACAGACGAATTCCATACCGGAGCCAGCGTCTCCCATGACGTGCATCTGGGAGCGACGTACCGGCACAAGCATGTAGACTGGGCATACCTTGACCCCCGAAGAGAAAACTGGGTGGGTGTCTTCGGGCAAGACACCATCAAGGTAGGCTCCTCTCTTCAGTTCGTCGCAAGCGGCCGTGTTGATTACGTGCCTTACCTCAAGCAGATCGTCCCCTCACCACGGGGCTCGATCATTGTAAAACCCGACGAGAGATCAGCCATACGGCTATCGGGCTCCACGGCTTTCCGAGCCCCCACTTTTGTGGAATCTTATGTTGATTTGCCAATTCAATCACCTTCGATCCCCGGGGCCGGTTCCCTTACCAATACCAGCCGACCGGACCAAGGCGGCAACGTCAGGCTCAGGCGCGAGCGGGTGCTCTCCTTCGACTTGGGCTACCAGAACCAGCAGTCCGATATCGTAAATTTTGAAATCACGGGGTATTTCCTGCAAGTTAAGGATCTGATCACACTTGCGGAAACCACCTCGGAGACGGTAAGCACCAACCAGATCAACGGCCTCGACCCCGAATCAGGGCTGATGCTCGCGGCCTATGCAGGCTTCACCAACCAGTGCTTGGTCTACAACACGGTGGGCGGTGAGGCCGGTGCCCGCGTATTCCCCGCCGAAGGTCTCGACTTCTTCGTCAACTATGCCCTTAACCTCCAGCGCGTTGACCGCCCCGCAGGCTGTACAGATGTAGAGAACAAGCAGACCAGCCAGCATAAGGTGAATGCAGGCTTCCAGTTCCGTACCAAACCCGGGTTCGATGGAGAGATCTCCGCTCATTATGCCTCGTCACAACTTTGGGCTGAGCGTGTTCCCCCGCCGGCCACCGAGGCCTCGGCAACGCTCCGCTGGATTACCTCCCCGATCGATGCCTACGTGCTGTTCAATGCGCGGGTAGGATACCGGTTCCTTCAGAATCAAGCGGAGGTCAGCGCCACTGGCTTCAACCTCCTCAACCAACGGCATCAGCAGCATCCCTTCGGTCAGGTGGTTGGCCGACGCTTTATGGGCTTCTTCACATACAAATTCTGAGGGAACGATGTCGTTGACGATGTCGTTGATCAGCAAGGCGAAGATGACGAGACGAGCGACGCACGGGGCAGCCTGGGCAGGGCTCGGGCTCCTAGGAGCCATGGCCTGCGGTGACATCCCCATCGAGAACGAGCTGCCCCCCGGAGGCATCATTGAAGGAACCGTCATCTACACAGGCCCCCTGCCCTGCACCCAGCGAGGTCGCGTGGTGGGCGCTGCGCTGCTCCTGGTGTTCAACGAGAATCTTCTGCCTCCCCCCCAAGGGCTCGGCTCATCGGCCCGGTCCCTGGCAACGGTGCCAGGGGATGTACTCTTCTCCGGGGTGGCATCAAGCCTCCCACCCAGTTCCAAGGACGATGACACGGTTCGTTGCCCACCGGAGGGAGGGCCGACGGTCACTGTAAGCGCCCGCTTCTCGGTAGGGCCCCTTCCTGCAGGGAGGTACCAAATTCGAGGCTTCTACGACCGTGACGGTGACTTCTCTCCTGTGCTCCGCATCCACAACTTGCCCACCGCAGGAGATGTAGCTGGCGGTGCTTTGACCAACGCAGCGCAAGTCCTCCAAGGGGCACAACCCATCTACCAGACCTTCGAACTAGGTGTCCCCGACGCTAGCGGGAAGCTCCAGATTCCTCGGCTGGGCGCTCTCCTCGAAGGAGTCACCGTCAGCCTGGGTCTAGTGCTACCAACCAGCCGCCCCATTAGCCATGTCGCCTCGGTACTCGACGAGCGCCCCGGCATTCCTGAGGGCCAGCGGCAAAACGACCCGATGGCCGTGAAGATGCCAGTAGACATGCGCTTTCACCGGTCTCCCACACTCAACCCGGCCCAGGCCGACCGAGAGTTCATCCGTCTCGTGGTCAAGCCGAGTGTACCGGAATCCGAGGTTCCCGCAGGGCTCGCTCCACCCCTCTCCCTCCAAGTGGGCCCTCCCTTCACCAAGTTCTACCTGAGCGCCCGCCGCAAGCTGTCTGGGGCTATTGAAACCACCCCGGAAGGCAGCAACCCTGCCATCGCCGAACTCTTCCCCCAAGTGGTCTTCTCTCGCATCAACGAC
>JANWXX010000606.1 GCA_025057345.1 Polyangiaceae bacterium
CGTGCGTGAGGCCATCCGGACATTCCTTGCAAACCCCAGTGTTCCCAGGCACTTGGCCCTGGGTGCGTAACTCCTAACAGATCCAAAGTACGTGAAGACTTTTCTCTTTCTACCTCACCTTCCCGGGGGATGGCGTCCACCATTTGGTGGATGACAAGGGTCGTGAAGTGGCGTTTCTTCTGACGGGAGTTCTTCGAGGGTATTCACGTAGCCCCTCTAGCCGGTTCCGGTGGCTCAGGATGAGAACAGTGCGGTGGAACAAAATGGACATCTGGCGACGAGGAGGGTGGTTGTTGCTGGGAGTTGTGGGGTGCTGGGGGCCTGCTCCGGGAGCATCCCCCAGGGTGGCAGCTCCCCGGATGGAAGCGGCAAGCTGCAAGGTGAAGGGCAGTCCTTCCATCCCGTTGATCATCGAGTGGGGGGCTGCTGAGCGGACTCGCCTGGAGAAGGAGCTGAAAGCGTGCTCCCCTGGTGGTTCAGTACCAAAATTGCCTAATGAAACCGTTGTATCCGTGCCGTGTACCGGGGACGTACCGGTTCTTCGGGGTTTCTTTCAAGGGAGATCGTCTGATCATCCGCAATGCCGACGAGTTGTAGGCTTCCCACGCCTCTGCAGGCATCAGCACCATCATCCCTCCCAGATGCGCACGATCTCGTTGCCTACGTGATTGCAACCAAGCACCCGAGGACGGTTGTGAGGTCGAGGCAGAGGCCTGCCCCGATTGAGTGGCAGAGAGTTGAGCGGAATGCATGGGATCAGCGTTGGAACTCGTAAATGCTGCCGAGGTTGAGAATCCCCGTGAGTTCGTCCAGGGCGGTCATAGATTCCCGGTGCAGGTGAGGGTCTCGGAGATCCTCTGGGGCGATCTGCTCGCGATAGTGGCGGCAGACCCACCTCTCCAATCGCTCGAAGAGGGATTCGTCGGCGAGCACTCGTGCGTGGAGGCATCCCCGCTCGGTGGCTGTTAGAGGGACTCGTAGTCGCAGGCAGGCCGGACCACCCCCATTCTGCATCGACTGGCGAAGGTTGACGTAATGTACCGAGCGGATTGGTGTACCCGAAGCGAGAACTCGCTCAATGTAGCGGCGGCAGGCGGCACTCTCCCGGCTCTCCGTGGGGGCAACAAGGGTCATGGTGCCGTCAGGGAGCTGGAGGAGTTGGGAGTTGAACGGATAACACTCGACCGCCTCGCTGACTGGGAGCTCCTCTTGGCGAGCGAGGATGGCCTGGAATTCGGGGCCAACGAGCTTGCGCAGCTCTGCGAGGAGTGCTTCTGGGGCGACGAAGGCTTGCTCGTGGAGCAAGAGCACGGAGCCCGAACCTACGGCCAGCACATCGGTGTGGAAGCCTCCTGCATCAATGCCGGAGGGGTGCTGGCGAGGGAAGAGAGCACGGGCCGAGTCGATAGCAAGGAGCCGTGCGATGGAGCGGGAGGCGGCCTCCGTTTGTCGGGCCACATGCTGGCGGGGGCCGTCCACGTCGGCGGTGGAGCCGCGGCGCCCCCAAGCAAAGAGGTGTACAGCCCCGCCGGTTCCAAAGAGGCGGGTGTGGTTGGCAGCGCCTTCGTCGGTCATCAAGTAACCCCCTGGCAGCGGGTCGTGGACGACGAAATGAGCCGGATCGCGGAAGATTGTCCGAAGGATGCGTTGGGTGGATTCAGGTTCGAGGGAGCGGTGGGGCATCGTCAGCAGGTTGGCGACGACCAGGTGGACCTTGCCGTCGTCCGTGTCGCAGGAAGGGGCCACCGTGGCTGAGTTAGCGGTCCACATGGCTGATGCGCTAGAGGCAACCCGAACCAGATGACCGCCGTCGTGGCCCCAGGCCTCCGAGAGCATGGCCTCGTCAGAGCCGCGGAAGCCCCAGCGCCGCAGCGCCGAGAGCAGGGGTCGCTCGTGGGGTGGCAGCACTCCCTGGGGTACGCCGAGACTATGCACCAGCCGCATTTTTTGGAGCCCCTGGAGCGCTGCCGCACGAGGCTGGGAGATAACGCCCCGGTGTCGGTCGCTGGCCAGGTTCCCCGGAGAGAGACCCGCGTAGTTGTGCGAAGGGCCCACCAGCCCATCGAACTGCACCTCCTGGAGCCCGTCATGCATGGGACAGGCAGGAATAACGGATTCTTTGCCCCGGCGGGAGGCCCCTCGTGATAAACCGTGATGCTATGCACCCGACACAACCGCACCATCTCCGAGCCTACGGCGACCGGATGGGCGACGGGATGGTGCAGATGTCCTTTGTGCTGCCCATCGCGCCCTCTCCCCGCGCTCGGGAGGCTGCTGTCCGTTTTGCA
>JANWXX010000607.1 GCA_025057345.1 Polyangiaceae bacterium
GTGGATAGCTCTTGGGGCGGGCATCAAAGACAAGCACTGCGAGGTTCTGCAATAGTACGGACATACCGAGGGCAGTGACCAGCGGGGTAATGCGAGAGCCCACCGCCTTGCCGCCGCCCCCGCGGGACAGGATGGGTCGGTAAGCGATGCGCTCGACCACTACGCCGGTTGCTACCGAAGCGAGCATGGCTGCCACGAGCGCGAGGGGGAAGGCAACCAGGGGAGGCTGTCCGGCCAGGCCCGAGGTCAGAGCAAAGAAGCCAGCGTAAGCCCCCACCATGAACACCTCGCTGTGGGCAAAGTTGATCAACTTGAGGATGCCGTAGACCATGGTGTAGCCCAGAGCTACCAGCGCAATCATGGCCCCCTGGGCCAACCCATGGAGCAGCGCATTCACCACCTGCATGGCGCGTTTACTTCTTCTCGTTGGTCGTAGCGAAGTAAGTAAACTTTCCATTCTTGATCTGTACCACAACGAGCGGTTTGTCTGCGTTTCGGTTGGCGTCCATGGTGATGGTACCGGTGGCCCCCTGGAAACCCTTGGTCGCAGCCAGCGCATCCCGAATCTCCTTCGGAGTGATCGAGGGGGCACGCCCCATGGCGTCGTAGAGCAGCTTCGCTGCATCGTAGCCCTGCGCCGCAAGGCTCGATGGATCGCGCTTGAAACGCTCCTTGTAGGCAGCAACGAATTTCTTGGAGTTCTCCCAGGGGACGTCTGGAGCATAATGGTTGGTGAAGTAGGCTCCCTCCATCTCGGCGCCGGCGCCCTTGAGGAGATCCTCGCTATCCCATCCGTCACCACCGACAAACATCGTGCCGGGGATGTTCTTCTCCTTGGCTTGCTGGGCGATGGGGACCATATCCGTGTAGTAGATGGGAGCGAAGATGATATCAGGCTTGGGAGCGGTCACCTGGTCGAGGTATGTCCGGAAGTTCTTTTCCCCCTTCTGGAAGCCTTTGTCGGCCACAACCTCCAGGCCCATCTTCTTCGCTGCATCTCGGAACGACTGAGCCAACCCCGACGAATAAGGATCCTGTGCCGCATAGAGAATCGAAACCTTCTTCTTTCCGAGTTTCTGGGCGACAAACTCGGCAGCTGCGACACCCTGGGCGTCGTCGGTGAAGCACACCCGGAAGACGTACTCGCGCCCTTCCGTCACCTTCACGTTGGTCGAGGACGGTGTGATCATCGGGATCTTGCTGGTGTTGGCGATGAGCCCTCCTGCCAGCGACCTGGACGACGCCACCTCTCCGAGCAACGCCACCACCTTATTCCGATCGATGAGCTGTCGCACTTTCTGCGTTGCCTCGTTGGCATTCGATTTGTCATCCTCGTAGAGCACCTTGATCTTCCGCCCCTTGACCCCCCCTGCCCGATTAATCTCCTCGGTGGCTAGGTCGATCCCCTCCTGGGTATCCTTACCAAACTGGGTCTCCTCCCCCGATAGGCTCAGGTAAGCTCCTACCAGGATATCCCCACTCTCCTGCGGCTTCGCCGAGGCCCCAGGGGCATCCTCTTTCTTGACCTCATCCTTCTTGCCGCACCCCGCGAGAGCCGTGAGCCCAGCCAGGGTGAGGCCGATCCAAGCACGTCGTCCAAACATGGCCTCCACAGTCAACAGAGCGAGCACGGACGTCAACCCCGAAACCAACCCCTCCAGGATTGAATTCGCTCCCGCCAGGGTGAGAGCCTGCGTTCGGGGCCGAGCCCCGTTTTTACCAACCCCGGCCACCTTTCGACACGTTGCCCCCTCTCCTGACCAGCGTCGGGGGAGGAGCCTGTGGAAGTGGTGGGTGAAGGGAGAGGAACTGGTAAACAGCCCCCGGTGATTTCCAGGACCGACTGCAAGGGCAAAAGTGGGCTCAGAAAGGCCAGGCGTGCGTTTGCCTGAGTTGGGAGCGAAGGGAGCGGAGGGCAGGGAGGTCAAGGGAGGCCAGCAGCGCCTTTCGTTCGGGAGTCAGGTCGATGGCCAGCGCCTCGCACAGATCGGCGATCGCCTCGCGGGCTTCGGCCAACGCTTGCTGCTCCCGCTCCTCCGCCGCTCGCCGTTGCTCCTCGGCGAGGCGCTCTCGTTGTTGGGCAGCAAGGCGCTCGGCCCGCTCCCGTTCCGCTTCCTCCTCCGCCGCTCGCCTTTGCTCCTCGGCAGCGAGACGCTCGGCTCGCTCTCGTTCCGCTTGCTCGGCAGCCCAACGCTCCCGCTCCTCGGCGGCACGGCGCTCTCGTTGCTCTCGCTTCAGCTCCCTCCACCATCCCTCCGCTGCTTCCCTCCT
>JANWXX010000608.1 GCA_025057345.1 Polyangiaceae bacterium
CTTGTCCTTGGATGTGGCCATCGGAGGGTAACAGCCCGATATTCCTCAACATTCCTGGGTGGGTGCGTAACCCCTAGGAAGGTTTCCCCGGGACTCCCATATACCTTGGCCTGGAGCATGAGGGACCGACCAACACCAGTGACCCCAGTGGAATACCATTCGGATTTTCCATACAAAGCTCAACTTCCATTTCTCCATGCCTTCACGCTGAGCGGAGATCCATATAGCGGACTGCCAGCAAACGCTGTCCGCTGCGACGGCGGTGACAATGGCGGTGGCGGGACGATCCGCACACCCCAGCGGGACAAGAGGAGCAAGGAAGAAGCAGCGGCGATGTATTGTGTTTCCTAGGTACCCAGAGGCAATGCATTCGGATACCTCGTGGACGATGAGGTGTCTCACGAGGGGTCGTGGTAAGGTCGCGGGGTGCGGAAGATCCTGACAGGTCTGGTGGTCACTCTTGCGGCCGGGTGCGGAGGTGATGAACCTGGGAGAGAGGCGCCCACAAGCCAGGGGCCATTCCTTCTCCCGGACGGGGTGGAAGTAGGGGCATCCGCCGCAGGTCTCTCGCTATCGATCCAAGGGCGTCCGCTGGTAACGCTGGCGAGGAAGGTACCCTTCGTCGGGCGTCGCTTCGAGGAGAAGGCCAGCGGGCTGTTCGCTATCTGGTCCTTCGAGCGCTCGGAGGAGGAACGCTTTGAGATCGGCGCATTCCAGGGGGCCTCCCGAGAGGGCGATACCGTGGAGGTACGCTACAGCGGTCAGGGGCAGGTAGCGGTGCGGGTGAGCTCGTTGCGCGCCGGCGCCTCGCTGATCAAGGTGCGTTTTTCAGGGGTCGAGGGGCTTCGCTCAGTGACCATCCCCTTCGCCTGTGACCCTGCCTCAACCTTCTATGGGTTTGGAGAGCAGTACAACGCAGCGGAGCAGCGAGGTGAGGCATTCCTGCTCCACGTCACCGAGCAGGGGATCGGCCGCGAACCGAACAAGCCCCGAGCAGGCATCAACGGAGACAAGCACACGACGTATTTTCCTATGCCCTACTTCCTTGACGCGCGGGGCTTTGGCGTGCTGTTTCGGACACCGTACCGAGTCTACACTGACCTCTGCAAATCGGATCCGGAGCAGGCCACCTTCGAGGTCATGAGCGGGGAGGAGCTAGAGCTAGTGGTGTTCCATGGGCCGACACCATTGGAGGTGATCCAACAGCTCGGAGATGAGGTGGGGCGGCCCAAAGCACCACCGGCATGGGCCTATGAATTGTGGATGACCACCCAAGGTGGGCGGGACGAAGTACTGAAGCAGGTGGATGCCTTCGAGGCAGCAGGGTTGCCCGTGCGGGCGCTCTGGGTTCAGGACTGGACCGGGAAGCGGAAGAACGCGGACGGGGGCTACGGAGTGCAGTACCGCTGGGTGGCCGACCAAGCGCTCTACCCGGATCTCAAGGGCATGATTGCAGGGCTTAAGCAGCGAAAATACAAGGTTCTAGGCTACGCCAATCCGTTCATTGTCAAGGGCCTGGAGCATTTTGAGGAGATGGCTTCTCAAGGGTTTTTGGTGAAGAAGAAGGGGGCAACCTACGAGACGATCTCCCCTGGGGGGGCCTCCGGTCACCCGGATTTCACCGCTCCTGGTACCCGAGATTACGTGAAGAAATCGTTCCGCTTCATGACCGACGAGCTGGGCTTCGACGGCTGGATGGAAGATTTCGGCGAGTGGGTGCCGCTGGACGCGGAGAACGCCGGAGGGATCGATCCAGAGGCCTACCACAACCTCTTCCCCATCGAGTGGCACCGCTGCTCTGCCGAGTCGATGGCTGAGTCCCGGCCCGATGGCGATTACGTAGTATTCGCTCGCTCCGGCTACACCGGAGTCCACCGATATGCACAGATCTACTGGGTCGGCGACCAGGAGGCGACCTTCAGCCCCCACGACGGGCTGCCCACGGTGGTTCCAGCGATGTTGACGCTAGGGTTGAGCGGCATCCCCTTCGTCACCCACGATGTAGCCGGCTTCAGCGGCGGACCGAGCACCAAAGAGCTTTTCCTGCGATGGACCGAGTTGGGCGCCTTTACCCCCATCTTCCGCAACCACGACGGTAACAAGCGGGAAGAAAACTGGTCCTGGGCGAAGGACGAGGAAACAAAAAACCACTTTGTCCGCTTCGCGCGCATCCACCAGGCGTTGATCCCAGAGATCCAGGCAGCAGCCGCCGAGGCTGCCCAAAGCAGCAAACCCATTGTGCGCCACCTGATGCTCGCCTTCCC
>JANWXX010000609.1 GCA_025057345.1 Polyangiaceae bacterium
CTTGTCCTTGGATGTGGCCATCGGAGGGTAACAGCCCGATATTCCTCAACATTCCTGGGTGGGTGCGTAACCCCTAAGCTGATCTGGATTGTGATTGGCGGACCGGGAGGCGAGCGCTCTACGACACGACCGGGGGACCGGTTATTGGGGTGTGGGCTAAGAAGGACTCGAACCTTCAGCCAACGGATTAAGAGTCCGCTGCTCTACCAATTGAGCTATTAGCCCTGATTATTTATCCAACCGCCACCGCGGGCGCGCCCGGCCCGATTCGAACGGGCGACCTGCGGATTCGAAGTCCGATGCTCTATCCAACTGAGCTACGGGCGCCTTGGGCGACCAGCGCCACGGCAGGTGCCCTTAATACGAGCCTGCTTCTTGTCTGTCAACCGGGAAAATGAACAGGTACAACCGGCGGGTGGAAGAACGAGAGAACTCGTCGTCCGAAACTGGTCCTGAGTTGTCCTTGGGCTCGTTGTGGCTGGATAGGACGCTAGTGGGTTGCGCCGTGGTGGCGTTGGGGTACCTGCTGCTGCAGATCGTACTGTTCCGCTACGGTCGGGATCAGGGAATCTACGCAGTGGTAGCGGAGGTGATGGTGCGGGGAGGAGCGCCCTATCGGGATGCCTGGGATTTCAAGCCTCCGGGGATCTTCGCCGTGTATGCATTGGCGAGGTTGCTGCTGGGGCCGGACGAGCATGGGGTACGGGTTCTGGAGGCGGTGGGGTTTGCGTCCTTGGTGGGAGCTTTTATGATTGTGTCAAGACGCTGGATAGGGGAGGGAAAGGCGGGGCTGCTGGGGGGGGTGCTCGCAGTAGGAACTCAGGCCCAGCTAGAGTTCTGGCATACTGGACAGCCAGAGAGCTTTGGGGCGGTGTTGTTGGCGTGGGCACTGGTGTGCGCCACGCACGAACCTTCCGGCGACCGTGCCAGACACAAGGAGATCGCTCTGTGGGTGGGTTGTGGTGCCCTCTACGCGGCAGCGGCGATGCTCAAGCCTCCGCTGGGGGGAGGCTTCCTGGTGAGCCTGATGGTGGTGGGAGCCAGGGTGTATCGCCGTGAATCTGGGGGGAAGGTCCGAGCCTTGGCGCTGGTCGTTGGGGCCTTCTCCCTAGGAGGGTCCTTGGTCGTGGGGGGTGTCACGCTCTACTTCGTCGCCAAGGGCGCGCTGGGAGACCTTTACCAGACCCTCTTTGTCTTCACTCCGCACTACACAAAGCTAGGGTTCCGGTCTGAGTGGTTTTGGGGTTTCGTCTACCTAGCCTTTGAACAGTGGTTCGTCGGTTTCTCTGCCTTGCTTGGGGTTGGGCTGCTGCTCTGGCTAGGGCTCCCCTCCTTCGGCAGGCGGGAGCGGGAAGGAGCTCTTCATGTGATGGGCGTGGTCACCTTCCAGCTTGTGGGCATAGCCTTGCAGGCCAAGTTCTTCCCCTACCATTATGGGGCGGCCCTGCCCTTCGGGGCATTGCTCGCTGGTTGGGGCTTCTGGAAGCTCTGGCTTCGGGTGCGCCGAGATATGGCCTACGTGCTGCTCTTTGGACTCCTGATCTACCTTCTCGCAGGTGCCCGCGGAGCCTCCCGCGATCTGACGGACACCTTCTGGGCACGGAGCAAGATGCGCCTTACGGCGCTGCTTCATCCAGAGCGCCGCGATGAGCTGGAAGATTACCTCCACACCGTAGCCGACGTGAATGCAGGCGCGAACCGCCAGGTGGCTGCGTGGCTTCGGCTGCACACAGGCGATGACACCACGATCTTCATCTGGGGCTTTGAGCCAGAGATTTACCACTTGGCACGGCGGAGGCCTGCAAGCCGCTACATCTACAATGTACCGCAGCGGGTAAGTTGGTCTACGGACGAGAGTCGTCGGGTGTTGATGGAGGAACTTCACCGCGCTAAGCCTCAGGCCTTTGTGGTCGAGCACCGGGACGTCTTCCCTCACGTGACCGGGAACCGGGACGACAGCGCCGCCGCCTTGCGTTCCTTCTCCGAATTGGATGAGTTCCTCAAGGAGAATTATCGCTACGTTCTGTCCATGGAGGATTTTGACATCTACGTTCGGAGGTAAGCAGGCTTAGCGCCGCGCCAGTAGGCCGACGACGAGAGAGAGAACCATCAGCACCGCTGCAAGCACCAGCCAGGCGGGATTCCTCTCCGGATTGATTTGGCTTGAGGTCGTAGGGGTCGGCTGCACGGCTTTCTGGGCCTCGGCAAGTGGCTCAGAGCGAGAGGGCTCAGAGCGGGGAGGCTCGGTGGGAATTTCGGCAA
>JANWXX010000060.1 GCA_025057345.1 Polyangiaceae bacterium
GAGATTGGTTTGCTGTTCCAGGAACGTTTGATGGAGGCGTATGAGATCTTGTTGGATGGCCAGGATTCCAGAGGAAACCTCAGAGGAAATGATCTGGGCCGAGGCTGGGAAACTAGGCGATAGTGCATTCGTCTGCACCTGGTGAGGCAGCTTGGGTTCCTGCGGCAACCGTTGCATGGGCGCGTCGAGCGGAGAAGGTAGCGGGGGGGCCGGGGCCATGAACTGGGGAGTAAGGGGGAGGGGGGAGGTTTGGATCATGGCGCCGGGAAGCGGTGGAAGATCGGGGGGAGGACAGTGAGCTGGGAAGGTCACGGAGGAAGAGCCGATCGAAGGGGATGCAGGAGACCAGACATCCTGGAGAGGTTGGAGCAGGCACCGAGGTTCCACGGCGAGCCCTAGGGTCCACAGGGTGGCCGTTGTCTGGACGACCTGGAACAACGGATCTTCGCCCTGGAGGTCGAGGGAGAGTGCAACATGGTCGCTGGAGTGCTCCAAGATGGCGTTGATCCAGCGGCTACAGGCATTGTGGGGGCCATGTTCCAGAAAGATGCGGACGCCGTCTCTGTAGGCGCGGCGAACCAGTGCAGGGAAGTCGACCGTGCGAAGCGCCTGGCCCAGCAGCGCATCGGCCACGGAGTCGGAGGTGGGGGTGTAGGGGCCACCGTGGGCATGGCTGTAGATGCGAGCCCTTCCAGGAGAGCGAGTGGGACGGTGATGGAGGCGCCACCATCCCTCACGGAAGGGTTCTAGCTCACGGCAGTGGACGACGAGGTCATAGCCAAGGGCCCGTGCCCGCTCCGGGCCTATGCGCTCCATCACTCGACGACATGCGTCAGCATCACCTCCAATGACCACATCGTAAGGGGAGTGAATGATCGTGATGTGGACTCGGGGTTCGCCGTGGAGCGCCTTCTCGACTTGGGAGAGCGGGGCGAGAAGACGGTAATTTTCCCAGCGGATGGGGGTTCCCTCGGGGAGGCCCCAGGCGATACGCGCAGCGTTGAATTCCCCCGCTAGCTCGCGGTCGTAGAGGCTGGAGCGCTCAATGTCCTCGAACATCGCATCGAGGTCGTTCCAGATGCCTGAGGCAAAGAGGGCATTGGTTTCACCAGAGCTAATTCCCAGATAAGCCGCAGGCACGAGTCCCAAGATACCCTGCGTGAGTTCTGCATGGAGCTGCATCAAGAAGGATGCTGCCCAGAGCTTCTCTACAGGACGTCGTCGGGAGAAATCTGTATCTTCATAGATCCATCCTGCGACTTCTTCGATGCGGCGGAATCGGGAGGAGAGACGGGCCGTCAGCTCGGGGAATGCCTCCACCAGCGTTTGACCCATCCTGGGATAGATGCTGGCAGGGCCTCCGAAAACGAAGGCAAGCTCTCCGTGAAGGGGGGTGTCTCGGAAGGTCAGCCCGGGAGCCAGAGTGAGAGGGAGGGCCACGTTTGACGAGAGCAATTCAGCAGCTTGTCGATGGCGAGCCGAGCGCTCCTCTTGATTGCTGGAGAGGATGGCCAGGCGGCATGGCCCTTCTCCGCCCGCCGTTCTGGCAGAGAGGCGCTGACGAAGTTCCGTACGGTCGGTGGCGGCGTAGAGATCCAGGGAAGGAGGGGCTGTACGAAGCAACGGGTGCGTTTTTGAGGGGGCCTGCACTTCGACCCGATCCCGAGGCCCGGAGAATGCAGCGATGTCTACCTGGATCGCACGGCGTCGGGGCGATGGGAGCCAAGGGCGCGGCATCGGCCCAGGTTTGCTCCCGTGGGTCAAGGAGATCACGGCAGCCGCAAGGTGAAGTAGACCTGTCGCTGCATGCGCCTTCCCAAAGCGCAGGTGGAGGTCAGGCTGGGGATGGACTTCCTCGGCGGGGAGTGCCGAGAGGATCGCAAGGATCGGATTCCCGTCGCGCCGGGCGTCTTCGAGGCGTCGGAGCACTAGGGCTACGGCAGCGTCCCCCGCAGGAGGAGCATGGGGGAGCAGTGCCCGAAGCGCCTCCTCGTGGATTAGCTCTGCGGAAAAATCTGATGCGCCAACCAGCGCTGCATCGATCTCGTGGTGACGGAGGGCCCTGGCTGCTATGCGGAGTGCCTCCAGGCCAGAGAGTTCCTCAGAGGCTAGGGTAAAGCTCGGTCCGCCGCAGCCAACCTGGCTGTTGATGCGATTGGCGGGGATGTTGGGCATGGTTCCCAGCACGCCAGCAGCCTCCAGCGGAGGGGCGAAGGCATCCTGAGCGCGCGTAAGCCAGGCTTGGTCAGCACCCCAGGTGCGAGCCCACTCTTGAACGCGCCAGCGACCTCCGTAACGTGCAATTTCTGGATCGCAGCCCATACCGACGAGGATGGAGGTACGCTCCAGGGGCAAGGGTCCGGCAGCAGCAAGGGCCTCCCGAGCGGCCTGGAGCATGGCAAGCTGCTGGGGGAGTGCTTGGCGAAGATCTCGGGGGGGAAAGCGTAGCCCAGTGAGAGAGAGGGTGAGAACCTCCAGGGGAGCGGGAGAAGAAGATGGTGGCGGTGTAAGGAGTGCATCGCGGAAGGTGGCGGTGTTTGGTGCTCCGGAAGCGATGACGGCACAGGCGACGACAGCGAGATCCACCGGAGGGGGTGGAGTTGGGGGTTGAGGGTCGGGGGCCGTTACCTGAGGAAGTGAGAGGGAGGCGGTTGGAGTAGCTGGCCTCACCGGAGGAGGTGGGGCCTCGACGATCAGATGGGCATTGTTGCCTCCGAAGCCGAAGGCGCTGATCGCGGCATAACGGGGGCCATCCCAGGGTTCGGGGCGGGTGATGAGGCGGAAGGGAGAGGAGGCCAGCTCGTCGAGGGGATTCTCGGCGTGGAGTGTGGGGGGCCGGACCCCAGCAGCCATGGCCCCCAGAACCTTCTGTAGACCCGCAACACCGGCCACCGTGATCAGATGCCCCAGATTGGATTTCAGCGAACCTATGGGGACATCACGAAGCCCAACATACACCTGGCTCATGCTCCGCAGTTCGGTCACATCGCCTACAGGGGTACCGGTGGCGTGACACTCCAGCAGGCCGATAGCCGAGGGGGGCACTCCGGATTCTCGGTAGGCGAGCTCCATGGCCCGTCGCTGCCCTTCGCTGGACGGAGCCAGCATCCCACCAGCCCCGCGTCCATCGTTGGATAGACCGATGCCCCGGATTACGCCGAGGATGCGCTGTCCTGAGGCAAGGGCATCCCCCAGGCGGCGGAGGACGACGAAGGCGGCTCCCTCGGCAGGGACGAGTCCGTCCGCTTCCCGGTGGAAGGGGCGACTCCGTCCCGTTCGGCTCAGGGCCTGGAGCGCGCAGAACCCCACGTGGATGAACAGGTCGTCGGTCTTGTTCACCGCTCCTGCTACTGCCACGTCCGCTTCGCCATCGTGGAGTAGGTCACAGGCCAGCTTGATGGCGTAAAGCGAGGAGGCGCAAGCCGCATCCAGCGCGAAAGCGCGAACATACAGCCCCAGAGCGCGAGCGGTAAGGTGCGCTGGAAGCCCTGAGCTGAAGCGGTTCCTGGGATGGATCGCTCCGGAGGAAGGGAGCCCACAGCGTCGCAGCCAGGTCGCCTCCGCAAACCGGGAGAGTCCATCGGTAGGGAAGGAGAGGTTCCCCATGACTAGCGCCCCCCGACTGCCTTTCAGGCCCGGTTCGTAGCCTGCATCTCTGAGTGCCTCTCGTACAGTATGGAGTGTCCATAGAAAGATTGGATCAAGCCCTGTGAGTTCATCAGCGTGGATGAGGAACCCAGTCGGGTCAAAGAGCTGCTCGAAACCCTCCACGTAACCGCCGCGGTCAGACCATGCAGCGTCGCGGCGTGGACTCTCCGGGGAGCACAAGACGAGCTCTGGAGTGACCCGCCAGCGGCCTGGCGGAGCATGAGAGAGCAGGTCGCGGCCCTCAAGGACAGCGCGGGTCAGCTCCGCGCACGAGGAGGCGCCGGGCAGCAAGCAGGCTTGCCCGACGATGGCGATAGGTGCAAAGGTCATTCGTTGGCACTAGCGGCGGTCGCGGTATCGTTGGAAGTGAGCATGTGCATGTCGACGTCGCGTAGCTCGGCCGCAAGTTGACCTGCTTCATCGAAGAAGGCGAGGTCCGACGTGGTACGGTGATCTCCGACAGTACGACTGCGAAGCAGGGCGCGGAGCGGCCCACGGAGCAGGCCAGGAGAATGGACGATTACTGCACCGAGACGAGTGGGGAGGGAAGGACGACCTAGAGCGCGGATCCCCCAGAGCCGCGCTAGCTGGAGCCCACCGTCCAGGAGGGGCACGTCGCTCACCGAGACACCCTGCCAGCCCAGGTCACCTCCTCCAACCATGGAGGCCAGGGCTCCCTCTGTGGAAACTCCGTCGAGTCTTCGGATGGTATGGAACGCTGGCCCGTGGAATAGCATCTCGCCATAGACCTTCCTCAAGTCGAGAGGCCACGGGGCAAGGTCAGCAGGAGGGAAGACGGGAGGAGGCTTGGTGGGAGTGAACGGTGTGCGAGCGCGATAACGAAGCCCTTTGTTTCGATCACGGAGCTCGAAGGAGAGTCCATGCTCATTCCGCGCAACCGCCACGTGGAGCTGGATTCCTTCTTCAAAGCGCTCGACTCGGATACCGCGGAGTACTTGGAGATCGTGGATCTCCGTAGGAATCTTCTCATCGAAGGCACGAGCAGCTCGCAGGAACCATTCGGCTACCATCACCGCCGGAATCACCACCATACCCTGAACCCGGTGGCTCTCGAACGTGGGGAAATGGCGGCGGTTGACCAAGATCTCATAGGTTGCTCCGGGGCGAGGGACTGCCAACCCCTCGGGGGAGCCTCCGAGAACCACCTCGGAGGAAGCTGTGGTGCCTTGGCGGGCCTCTTCTTGCATCCATCGCGCCCCATCGAGTAGCGGGATTAGTGGAATCCCGCGCTTCTGAAAGTGAGCCTTGAGAGTCGGTGTCACCATGCCACCCTCCCATGGGCCCCAGCCCAGGGCGCGAACCACGCACCCTGGACGTCTCCGGGCCTCTGCCGCAGCGACCTTGTTCAGCACTTCGTTAGCAGCAGCGTAGTCACTCTGGCCCGCGTTCCCCGAGCGTCCTGCTACCGAGGAGAATAGGAGGATCTGTTGGAGCGGATCCTTGGCGGTCGCCTGGAGCAATGCCCGGAGCCCTTGGACCTTGGTTGCGAAGACCCGGTCGAACTGCTCAACGGTCTTGTCTACCAGGAGCTTGTCGGCGAGCACACCGGCACCGTGGATCAATGCGGTAATTCCTCCGAATCGTTCTCTCACCTGCTCCATCGCCCGAGCAACACAGGTCGCATCCTGAACGTCTGCTGTTAGGTAGAGAACCTCCGAGCCTGCTGCTTGGATCGCCGCCAGGGTTTCTCGCACCTCGCGCGAGGCCAGAATCTTCTGCACCTCACCCCTTACTTCCGCTGGGGTAAGCCTGCGCCCGGAGGCTATCGAAGCCTCCAGCAGGGCGCGCGTCAGGCTCGCCTCGTCCCGAGCCTTGCGGGTGGCTTCTGCCTCCTCGACGAGAGGAGAGCGCCCCAGGAGTGCCATCCGGGCACGGGTGGCTCGGGCCAGCTCAATCAGGCAGACTGCGGTGACGCCTCGGGCTCCACCGGTCGCTACTACCACGGAGGTGCTGTCGATCCCGAGGGGGCCCTGCGGTGGCTGCGCTGCCCGAGTACGTATGACTACGCGGGGGCCTTGAGCAGGCAGGCCCACTTCCCGCTCGTTCCCCCCCTGGAGCAGCTCCTCGACAAGGGCTGCTGCAATCTCGCCGGGTGTTCTGTCAGCACGCTCAAGGTCGATAGCCCGAAGTGTAGCCCCAGACCACTCCTCGGCAGCAGACTTGATCAGGCCCGGGATACCCCCGAGCCAGGCTCGCAACCCCGCGCGGCCACTGAGCCCGAAGTCCCCGCCGGTGTCCTGAACACTTACGAAAAGACCGCCCTGGGAGGAGAGGGTGTCGGCAGCCTGCTTTAGCGCCAGGAAGGCCTCCCGGTTGATCGCCACTGCCTCGTCCTCATCCCGCACATCCCGGAGACCCCCCAGGAAGATGACTGCCCGGGCGTTTGGGGGCAGGTGAGTGTCTTGGGTGGCCTCAAGCCCAAGGGCCCGGAGCGCCGCACAAAGCTCGCCGGCAACACCCTTCCCATCATCACCAAGTATGTAAATCGTTCCCGAAGAGAGGAGCCCAAAGGCCCCAAGGCCCAGCGCTGCCTGCTCGCGGGTGACCACCTCGAAGCGGGTCGAGGTCAAGGGCACACCGGTCGCTGCGGCAGGCTGGGCACGGTCAAAAGGGACAGCAGTCCCCTCCATCTTGGCTACGATCTGTCCGAGGGTTTTGAGGGAGGCCATGTCGCGGGCCTGGACCGTGGGGAGGCCGGGAACCCGCTCTTGCAGGGCAGAGAGAATCTCGACGCGCTTGATAGAGTCGATGCCCAGATCTGCCTCCAGCGCCATCTCCATGGTGAGCATATCCGCTGGGTATCCGGTCTTCTCAGCGACGATCTTGAGGAGCAGCTCCTTGAGGTTCACTTCGCTCGCTGCCGGTACTGTAGACGTCGTTGGAGTAGGTACTTGCATTGACAGGGTGGGTGGGGTCACCGCCTGAGGTGGCACCAGGGACGGGGGCAGAGGCGAGGTCACCTGGGGAGGTGGAGCTGCCGCTGGAGAGGGGGGAGCTACCGCGGGAGGGGGAGCTACCACGGGAGGAGTGACGCGAGTTCCAGGAGCAGGTGATGGTATGGGAGGCGAGTTTGCATGGGTTACCGTACGAGGTGGGGGGGCAGAGAAAGAGCGTCGGGCTGGATGCTCGGGTGCCACAGCACGGGGGGTACCGCTTAGTGCTTGGAGAGAGGCTTCCACAGTGCGGAGGAAGGAAACATGGGCGTCCCCTACGGATTGGAGGTACATCCCATGGACCTCGGCGGTCTGGCGGTGCACTTCTTGGACAACGTAGACAAGGCTAGGTGCGAGAGGAGAGGCGTCGAGGACCATGGCGGCAGGGGCCTCGGAGGTCGCCAAGACCACGGGAGCCGACGTGGGGGTTGGCGGCACCGCTGTTGTAGCGGCAGCAGGAGCCGGGGCAGGGGGTGCCACGGCGGAGGGAGGAGTGGGGAGTTCGGTAGGCTTCATCATGCGAGGTGGGTTCGGGGGGGGGAGGTCAGCCGCCCCTCCGGGAGGAGGGTAAGGTTTGCCGTAGTTGGTACCCGAGATCGGGACGGTCATGACACGCTTGACGACGGGGCGCGCTGGGCGGTTGTAGTCCGACCAGAGCGCCTTCAGGTCGAGGGCTACTCCCTGTACCAGAAGACGACTCAGGGCGTGGAAGAGCGTGACAACCCCGTGTTGCCCCTTGCGATCCAGGTTCAGCGCCAAGTGAGGTTGGCCTGAGAGGATCTCTCCTGTGAGCTGTGTCAGCACCGAACCTGGACCAACCTCTAGAAAGACCCGCGCGCCAGCCTTGTACATCGCCTGCACTTGCTCGACAAAGCGCACGGGCCTGGCAATCTGGCTCGCCAGCGTAGCTCGCATAGCTGCAGGGTCCAGGGGGTAGGGGGCCGCCTCTGCGTTGGAGTAGACCGGGCAGGATGCAGAGTGGAAGGGGATCGACTCTAGGAATCTCTCAAAAGGCTTGCTCGACCCGCTCACCAGCGGTGAGTGGAAGGCCGTGGAAACGGGCAGTAGACGAGTCGCAATTCCCCTACTGTCCAGCTTCTTCTGGATGATGTCGATGGGGCCCCTGCGGCCCGAGAGAACGACTTGCCTGGGGGCATTGTGGTTGGCGACCACCAGCTCGGTGGAGAGTCCATTGAACATCCCGCGGATCTCCTCGATGCTGCAGGCTACGGCGAGCATGGCTCCCGCCTCGCTGGAAGCGTTTGCCATGAGTTCCCCTCGCTTGCGAGCTACCCGGAGGAAGTCTTCTTCGCTGAGAACGCCCGCAGCGTATAGTGCGGTAACCTCGCCGAAACTATGGCCGCCAACCATGGCAGGGGCCAGTTCGAGAGAGCGGAGCAACGCCAGCAAGGAGAGGCTGGTTAGGCCAATAGCAGGCTGGGCCCGCTGGGTTTCTGTCAGTCGGGCCTGCTGGGCCGCACGGGCTTCATCTGTGAAAACTGGTATGGGGAAAACCGCTCCATGCAGGGGTTCCTGGCCCTCGCGGGAGGCAACATCTGCAGCCCGATCCCAGATCTGGCGAGCCTGCTCGAAGTGGATGGCTACTTGGGCACCCATCCCGACGTATTGACTCCCCTGGCCAGGAAAGAGGAAGGCGACTTTTCCTGGAGTCGCGCCGAGGGCATAGTAGATCCCTCCTGGGGAGGAGATTGGCGTTTCGGAGCGAGCGGCGATGGACTCACGGGCCTGGATGAGCTTCTGGGTGAGGTCGTCCAAGTCCGAGGCTACCACCGCAAGGCGCGCGGGTCGGGTGGGGTCGAAGGCGAGCTGAGCTTCGCGGGCCATCTCCCAGAGCGCCCCCGCAGAGGCTACAGAGGCAGCAGTCTTCTCGCAGAGCGTGAGTAGCTCGGCGGGTGTCGCTGCAGAGAGAGGGATAAGCTCTGCAGGGACTGCCCGGAAACGTGCCGCGTGCTTACCTGGGCCGGTGTACTCTTCCAAGGTAACGTGGAAATTGCTCCCGCCAAATCCAAAGGAGCTAACCGAGGCGCGCCGTGGGTGATCGGAGGTACGTATCCAGGGGCGAGCCTGGGTGTTGAGATAAAATGGGCTTTCGTCGATCTTCATCGCCGGGTTGGGCTCATCCACCTTGATCGTGGGAGGGAGTACCCGGTGCTGGAGGGCTAGCACCGCCTTGAGCAGCCCCGCTGCCCCCGCCGCCGCCTTGGTATGGCCGATCTGAGACTTGACTGAGCCCAGGGCACACCAGGGTTTTTTCTGGCCCTCGGTGGTGCCAAAAACCATCCGGAGCCCCTCAAACTCAGCGGCATCTCCAGCCCGAGTGCCCGTGCCGTGGGCCTCTACCAGCTCGACGGTTTCAGGGCCATAGCCAGCATTCTCGTAGGCCCTTCGGAGTGCCTGCGCCTGCCCCTTCGGTACCGGCGCGTAAACGCTGGCAGCACGTCCGTCCGAAGACGAACCCAGGCCTCGGATGACTGCGTAGATCGGATCCCCATCCCGCTCTGCCTCATCGAGGCGCTTGAGTGCAAGGAAACCAAGACCCTCGCCGAGCATTGTCCCGTCGGCCTTGGCGGAGAACGGACGACAATCCCCCGTAGCCGAGAGCGCCGGTGTTTTGCTGAAGCAGACGAACATGAAGATGTCGTTCATCGTGTCAACACCACCGGTAATCACCAGATCGCTATCCCCGAGGTACAGCTCGTTGAGAGCCATCGAGAGAGCCGAGAGGCTGCTGGCACAGGCCGCGTCAGTCACACAGTTCATGCCGCCCAGGTTGAGCCGGTTGGCGATACGGCCTGCTACCACGTTCCCTAGGAGCCCAGGGAAGCTACTCTCCTTCCAGGGAGTGTAGGACGAGGCGATCCGGTCACAGATCTGCTGCACCTCCGCCTCCGGGAGCCCCTGCTCCCTCAGTGCTTTCTGCCATACCGGCTTCTGGAGTCGGCAGGCCATCTGGTTGACCAACTCCTGGGCCGACGTCACCCCCAGTACGATGCTGGTGCGGGATGCGTCCATCTTCGCGAACTGACCCTGGGTTGCGTCCTCCAGCACTTGCTTCGCCAAGATGAGCGCCAGTAGCTGAGAAGTGTCCGTTGAGGGCAGCACCGTCGGCGGTACCCCGTGTTCGATAGGATCGAAGTCAACTGGGGTAAGGAAGGCCCCACGCCGGGCGTAGGTCTTGTCCGGTGCTGCCGGGTCCGGGTCGTAGTAGTCCTCGATCAGCCAGTGGCTTGCCGGAATATCGCCGATCCGGTCGGCTCCCTCCAAGATGTCTTTCCAGAACCCCCCCACATGGGTGGATCCGGGAAACAGGGCGCTAACGCCCACAACGGCGATGGGGGGACGTGATCGGCGCTGGCTCATCTTGCAAGGACTCCGTTATCGCGGACAAATCCCTCAGTCCTCCTCCCTGGCGCTGTCATAAGTGTGTCATGCTCTCCTGGGCCCCGGGAACCCGGGTCCCGTCAGAGAATTCGTCGGGTCTGTCGGGAATGCTGTCCTCTGGCTCCGACGAACCTGGCCCAAGAGGGGCCCTTGAGACTCAATTCCCAGGCTTGACAAGAGCTCACTTCAACGAGGCCAGACGGAGCAGCCCCTCCATCCGTTGGAGCAGGAAGCGTTCGTTCGGTCCCAGCCGAGCGGTGTTCTCCTGGAAGCTGGCCACGTACTCCCGCAGGGCAGGTATGTCGACCGAGGGTACCTTCCGGATCGCTTGGTGCAGTTCATCGACCACGGGGGCAGGCATAATGCGGTTCTCGTAGGTATAGAGTTCGACAACGTAGTTGAACCAAGAGCTCTTCCCCGTCGCCGTAGCTAGCCTGGCCCCGAAGCGCCCGGCCTGCTCCACTGTCCACGGGTCCAGCATACGCTTCCCCCGTGCGCTTTCCAAAACCTGCTGCATCAGCGTCTGGAGAAGTCGCTCGGCATCCTCTGCCCTGCCCATGGCGATCGCTTTGTCCGCTACCCCGCCGAGCAGCTTGAACGTATCATTTTTTTTGGAGGAGTCCTCCTCGGTAGGAGGGGGAGGAGCAGAGTTCAATCCAGCGTCTCCCCCGACGGAGGTGACCGTCGCCGCAGGAAGCGCCCACAGCGTCGAAGCCTGCTCCCGCTGGCCTTCCAAAAGCACTATGTCCTGACTTCCGATGGTGATCCGTGATCCATCCACGATCTGCCGCCGCCCCTCGATCTTAGCCCCATCTACCAGCACCCCGTTGCGGCTTCCCATGTCTTCGATAAAGACCCCTTCGTTGGTGATGGTTAGGAGGGCATGCTTGCGAGAAACCAGCGGATCATCCAAGGAGAGCTGGCATTCAGTGCTGCGCCCGATCAGGAACTGGCCGGGGGCCAGTTCAAGGTTGTGGTGTAGATAGCGCAGCCGGTAACTCATGGATACTTATGGTTTGCGAGATCTGGGCGAGGCGACTCCGCAATGTGGTAGCATCCAGAGTTTCTGGAGGATGCTTCTGCAGAACCTCTACCAAGGCGAGCAGGTCCGGCTTCAGTCGCTGGAGTTCTTCTGCAGGCAAGGTGAGGATCTTCTCAATAGCCAGCGCCGGCGGCGTGAGCCCTTGCCGTCCATACGTGCGAAAGATCCACCGGAGCCAGTGGGCATTGCCCTGTTGTTCCGAGAGCCGGGCCCCACAAACTGCCAGCGCGTCGAGTTGGGTGCGATCCACTACTTCCTGGCCATCCAGCCGTTCGTCCACGGTAGATGCAGCTCGTCGCATCAGACGCTCCGCATCGATTGGTCTTTGGAGCGCCAGCGCTCGCTGCACCACCTCTATCAGCAGCTGAAGTGTCCAGCTCTGCTTCTCGGTGTTGGTACCGGCCAGCGTCTCCTCCTCCCCTGCTATGTCGGTGGCCCCGCAGTGGGGGCAGCTCCCCAGCTCTTCCAGGTACGGTGTTCGGCATCGGGCACAGTGTCGCAGGAAGCCTGTCCGCTTGGTCGAGGAATCAGCGGAGGGGGTGACCCGGCAGAAAACCAGCTCCTGGGTACCGATCCGAATCCGGTCACCATCGGAGAGCTTCACACTGCCCTTGATGGTACGATTGTTCAGCTTCAGCCCATTGCGGCTACCTAGATCCTCAAGGAAAGCTTCGTCGTTCTTCAACACCACCTTGGCGTGATGGCGGGAGACAAGAGGATCCTCAATGGTGACGTGGCAGTCCGGGCTTCGCCCGAGGATCGTCTCCCCCTGGGGTAGGTCGAATTCTTGGAGTAGAAATCGAAGACGGAACCGCGCCACGCGAGTTTCCTTCTGGGGGTAAGGGTACAGGGAATAACGTAGCCGATAGTGTAGGTCTGGCCAAGCCTTCCCCTCACCCGCGCAGCCCGAGCCGCCGGCAGAACGCGTCGTGGAACACCCCATCCACTCGGATCGAGTAGCGGAACCAAGGACGGGCCTCGACCCCGTGATAGTCCATGTCATTGAACCAGTAGGCCCGGGCCTTGACTTCCAACCGGAAGCTCAGATCCGGGGGGCTCAGGTAGAACCCCTTATCCGCCAGGGGGCAAAGCGTGATAGTATGCCCCACCTCCTCTGTAGAGCCAGGCTCTGTGTCCCGGTGCAAGGGCGCATGATCGTTGGCTTCCAGGCCGAAGATAAGTGCCCGGCCGATCTCTTGGAACGGCAGTGTCTCCAGGTAAGCCACGGTCTTGGGGAACACCTGGCGAGCCTCCGCCCGGAACCCTTTGCCCGCCCCCCGATGCTTGTCTTCCCATCGCTCGTTCTCCAAGAGGTGATAGGCTACCCTCCAGGGAAAATAGACCCTATGGCGGTACTGGAGGTACCTAGCCTGAGCAGGCGTCAGCGGGTTGGGGGTTTCATCGCCGAAGCGGTACACATGGCGCCGCCGAGGGTCAAAGATCCTGGGGTTCTCTGCTAGAGAAACAAACCGACGGAAGGCCTCCTCGTCGAATCCCTCGATCACGAAACCGTAGTCCAGGTACGGATCGTCCATCACCGGGGGCGCGCAGACCCCCATCCATTTCAGGCTACCTCCGGTGTACTCTGGCTCTACCTCGCATAGCCCCAAGCAAATCTCCTCGTGGATCTCCTCCAGAGGGCCCAGATCCAGGTACGGTGCGAGATCCAAGTACGGCTGCCCCTGAATCCCATGGAAACGGCTGCCCCCGTCTGCTAGCGCTTGCTTCTCCTGGGTGCTCATGGTGCTTGCCGGATGCAACGATAGCCGGTGGGGGCTCGTTCCGGGGGCCTTCCTTGTTGCCTCCCTCATCGCAGCCCCGGCCCGTGCCCAAATGTGCCCCCCCACCGGCACCGCTCCGAGCCTCTGCCGTAATGACTTCGCCATCGATCTCTACCAGGGGCCCGTCCTCGCCCCTCTGCGGGTCATGGCCCTCGGAGGCGCTTACTCTGCCATGGCCAGCGGTGTCGACGGCCTGGGGCAGAACACTGCCAGCGCCGCCGTTCGCCTGCCCTACAGCTTCAGCACCTTCGACTACGATGTCTCCCTGAGTGTTTACCTCCCTGGAGCTTTCGGCAAAACCGATTTCGACAACCGAGGAGAAGTTGGCCTCAATTCCTTTGCCTTCTTCTACTCCCTCGGCGCCCAGGTCCAGTGGGGGCCCTGGGGCCTTGCTGCTCTCCTTGACTTCCAGCGCTATACTCTGGCCGCCCGACCTGGGAGCAACCTTCCTCCCGCTGTCCTCCAGATCGGACGCATGCGTGTCGCGGGAGGCGCCATGATGATCCAGAACCAGGCCACTCTGGGCGTCGGTCTCCGGGGGGTCCGCGCTACAGTCGCTGCTCTTGCGTCCAGCTCCCAACTCAATAAGATCTTCCTGCCCCCAACCACCAACCTGCTCTCCATGACCGGCGTGTCGCCCGAGGTCGGCCTCGTCCTCCACCCGGATTACGTCCCCTGGCGCCTCGGGGTCACCTACCGGCTCCCGGTCTCCGCCTCCGGCTCCACCGATACCCGGAGCACTGTGGGCTCGGACGGGGTGCGCAGGGCCGCTGGCCTCGCCCTCCCCTCCCGGGTGGAGTGGCCTTGGGAGCTGGAGGTCGGCATCGCCCTCAGCGCAGGACCCCGCCCTCTCAACCCCCGCTGGATTGATCCACGGGACCACGAAATCTCCGCGCGCCAGGCCATCGACGAAGCACGAGCTGCCCGACGCAAGGCTCGCGAGATGGAGCTAGCCTCTCTCCCGGATCCCATAGCCCGCCACGAGCGCTACGAGGAGCTGCAGCAAGAGGAATTCCGCCTCGCCACCGAGGAAAACACTCGCCTCGCGGATCTCCGGCGCCTCCTGGAGGAGGAGCGCAAAGCCCGCTATGACAACTGGCCTCGGCCTCGCATCCTAGTTCTCGCCGACCTGCTGCTCACCGGAAGCACCCCTGATGGCATCGGCCTCCAGTCCTTTCTCCGTCAAGAGGATGTCCCCAGCGGTAGCTCCGTCACCTATCAGCCTCGTCTTGGCATCGAGGGGGAGCCTGTTCTCAACCGCATGATGGCTCGCGTCGGAACCTACCTCGAACCCTCCCGCTACCAAATTCCTGAAGGCTCTGGTTTCCTCGCCGGCGCACGTCAACACTTCACCTTCGGCCTGGAGGTTCGTGCCTTCACTTCCTCCCTTTGGGGCCTAGTCAAGACCACCCAATTTACCATCAATCTGGCCGGTGACCTCGCTCCCCGCTACCAGAACCTGGGCATCAGCCTCGGCACCTGGCACTAACCTCCCCTCCCAGAGCCGGGGTCCAGGGGGTCAATGGGTCCGCAGGGTGAGCGCCGCAGTGGCACCGAAGCCGGCTCGGTAGAACCCGCTCCCATGGTCCAGCACCCGTGTGTTCGTCAGGTTGTCCAAGTTCAGCCAGACGCTCACCTGAGAGGAAAGGCGCACCCGGGCTGACGCATGCAGTGTCGCGTAGCCAGGTGTCCCTCCCTCTGGGATCCGGTTGTCCTCCAGGTTGGTCGGATCGTTCAGCCTCGCCTGCCTCGCCCGCACGTGGGTGAACGCATGGAGCCGGAGCCCGTCCCTTGGTTCGACCCATAGCCCTCCCGTCCCTGTGGGAGGCGGTGTCCGGTCCGCTGGCGTGCTCGCCGGCAACCCTGTCTCTGCCTCGTTCCTCTGCGTCCCCTGCATCACCAGTCCGCGGAGGTAGATCCCGGTCCGGCTTGTCAACGGCAGAGCCAGGTCTGCCTCGATTCCTGCCAGATCCACTCGGGAGGCGTTGACGCTCCGCACGTAGCCTAGGCCGTCCTCGTTCTCCGTGGCGCCGTCCACCGTCGTTGGAGCCAGTACGATGGCGTCCTGGTAGCGGAGCGCGAACACGAACAGGTCGGCCCGCACTCCGCCGACCCTTGCCTTCAGCCCAGTATCCACGCCGAGGCTGTGCTCCGGCTTGATCCCCGGGTTGGGCACCTGGAACCTCCCCCCCGCCCGGGGCCCGAGGGAGGCAAAATCCTGCACGTTGGGCGCGCGCACGCCTCGCCCTGCATTGGCCACCCAGGCCACACCTTCCACGAATTCCCACCGGGCCCCCGCGGAGAACGTCCCGTCCAACAGCGTCGAGGAGAACGCCGGCGTCGCCTCGTCGCCGGTGCGCTCCTGGATGGCGAGGGCGAAAAGAGCGCCCCGGGCTCCTCCGTGGACGCGCAGCGAGCGGGTCAGCTCCACATCGACCTGGCCGAAGAGGCCCGCCTGGGTCTGGGAAGAGCCGTCCGGGTACCGCTCCGGATCAGGGGTGAGGGTTCCACGGTCGCTCCGCACGCTGGAGGCCTCGCTACTCACCCAGTCGTGGTGGATCTCCGCTCCCAGCAGCGTCCCGAGCCCCCATCTGGAATTCTTCCAGCGAGATTCTGCTCGGAGCCCCACCGCATCGGACCGGTTGCTCTCCCGCCGGAGCCGCGCTGATGGCGTGAGCCGGAAGCCAGCGGTGCAAGGGTTCTCGCCGGGATCCTCAACACAGGACTCGTTCCAGGGGCGGCGGAGGTGCTCCTCGATGCGTTGGTAGGACAGCGCCACCAGCAGCTCGTCGTAGGGCGCGGAGGGGCTCCGGTGGGCGAGGGTGGCGGAGGTCATCCAGCGGGCGAGCGGGCGCAGGGACGACTCGGCGCTGGCGGGGTAGGCGCGCTTGAAGCGCGGGGTGATCTCGTCGTAGCGGGCCAGTTCCGGGCGGTAAGCGACCTGAGCCCGGAGCGCCAGGTCGAGCCCTTTGCCCAGCTTGAAGCGGAGGGCTCCGTCGGCGGCGTGGTGGGTGAAGGCAGTCCCGCGCTCGTATTCGGAGGTGACCGGT
>JANWXX010000610.1:0-1913 GCA_025057345.1 Polyangiaceae bacterium
GGTGCGCGGGGGGTCTACGGGAAGTTCCGGCCCCGGCAAGCAAGCACCCTAGTCAATACTCGGCGTGACGACGTGGCCCCAGCACGACCCATGGCCGGGTATGCAGCACCGTCGCCCTTGCGGATCGTTGAGGGGGGTGATCCCTTCCTGATACGGCTTGATGATGGGCTCTCTACCGGGATCTTCCTCGACCAACGAGAGAACCGAGCTCGAGTGCGTCGATCTTCCCGAGGGCTTCGGGTACTCAACCTTTTCGCCTACGCATGCGCCTTCTCCGTGAGTGCAGCTTGCGGGGGGGCGGCCTTGGTCACCAGCGTCGACCTATCGCGGAGCGTTCTAGCCTGGGGCCAGGAGAACCTCGCCCTCTCTGGCTATACTGATCCGAAGCGCTATCGGTTCATCGCTGACGAGGCACTGACCTTTCTCCGACGGTGCGCAGCACGGGGGGATCGCTACGATCTCATCCTCCTCGACCCACCCAGCTACGCTACTTCTAAGGAGCAACGTTTCACCGTTGAGCATGATTACCGCTCCCTGGCTGCAGCAGCCCTTGCGATCCTTGCTCCAGGTGGGCGCCTTTTGGCCTGCACCAATCACCGTGGCATCTCATCCGCTCGCTTCCTCCGCTTCCTGGAGGATGCCGCGCGTGCTGCTCATCGATCCTTCCGTCGGAAGAAGTTGCTTCCTCCCCCTGTCGACTTCCCTGAACCACCCGGGGTAGAACCTTATCTCAAGGCTGCTTGGCTCCTTGTGGAATAAGACACTCCCACTGCTCGCATTCGCAGCAACATCGATTCAAGTATTAGTGTCGGTGCCACGTTGCGCTCCAGATCTTGCAGTGCTGCGAGAGCGCACCAAGTCCACTCCTGTTCTTTGAGAGCAGGGTGCCCGGACAGCTCCTGCTCCCGGGTTTCGCGAGCGAAGGTGACCGCCAGCATGGTCAGTCGGTCTCGCAAGAGATCCTTCTCCTTCTCCTGGGCCTGGGCTAGAGCTAGCGCCTCCGCAGCATTTGGAGCACGGATGGCTCTCCGTACACAGGCGACAAATTTCTGTCTTGCCTCTGTCTCTTCTGCGCTGGCAAAGGCCAAGGCCGCCGCTGCACTTCCCCCCGAGATCTCTAGGATCTGCTCCTGCACCTGGGGAGTCACCTGATGCCTATCGAGAATCTTTCGCAGCACCTCGCTCCGAAGTGGTACAAACCGGAGCGGGATCGACCGGGAGCGGATCGTGTCCAGTATCATCCTCGGCTTGGAGGTGAGCAGCACGAAGTGCGTTCGTGGCGGAGGTTCTTCCAAGGTCTTGAGGATCGCATTAGCCGCTTGCAAGTTCATCTCTTCCGCTCGTCGGATCAGTACCATGCGACCTTGCCCACCGTGCGGCGGTACTAGCAGCCGATCCAGCAGTGCGCGCCGGATCTGCTTCACTGACAGGTCTTGCCTCTCCTCGATCCCAATCCCGTTGTAGAGCCCTCGCTCTAGGACCAGTACGTCCGGGTGCAAGGGCACGAATGGCTCCTCTTGTGAGAAGGTCACCGCACGTCGGCAGCCCTCGCAGCCCCCACAACCCTCGCTGTCCCGTGGCTGCTCGCACACCAGCGACTGCGCTAGCGCCATCGCGGCCATCTCTTTGCCCACCCCCTCGGGCCCCTCAAAGCGGTAGGCGTGGTGAAGCCTCCCTGAGCGCAGGGCTCGCTTCAGTGTTCCCACTGCGAATTCCTGGCCCCAGATCCGGTCGAACGACATGAGCCGGCAGCCTACCACGGACCCTGACGAAAACGCGCTTGACGAAAGATTGGAACGTAGTAAGCTTCTTGCCCTCATTCTCAAAGGGGCCCGGAGCAACATCTCGCTTCTGTGACCCCCCAGCAAAAAAAGCTGGACAACCCTCCGACCTCTTCGCTAAAGAAGGCACCC
>JANWXX010000610.1:1923-2259 GCA_025057345.1 Polyangiaceae bacterium
GATCAGTGCCCCGACCCTTCGGAACCCCTCCTCTCAGGCAGCTTCCCCAACCTCATCCCAACACCGGAGCCTTATCAGCACGACCCTTCGGTGTGGAGGTGTATCGTTCCTTGAAACCTGACGTGATGGAACCTTCTTCCCAAGGGAAAAGTGTATCTATCAAGCAAGGTTTTGAACCACTGCCGCTCTGGAAAAAAGAGCGCGGCAGCAAAAAAATCTCTGGACAAGCTCGAAGCTGCGAGTAATCTCCAGACCACCGAGGGGGTGGCAACAAGTGTGCCGCCCTAGTGGAGTCAACCTCCCCTCGCTCCTTGAAAACTGAATCGTACACGTTCA
>JANWXX010000611.1 GCA_025057345.1 Polyangiaceae bacterium
CCAAATCCAAGGAGAAGAGCAAGGAGGCCCCGAGGTCGTCGTCGAAGATCCCCGCAGCACGGGAGTCAACGCCCAAGATTTCGGCGGTACGAGAATCTGCGACCAAGATCCCTGCGGTACCCAAGTCGGTACCCAAGATCCCCGTTGCACGAGAGTCCTCGTCGAAGAGCCCGGCGCTGCGGGAGTCCAGTTCCAAAATCCCCGCCGTGCGCCCCAGTTCCTCTCTGGACGAGGGGGGTTACGGATCCCTAGACAAGATAAAGGCCACCGAAACCCGCGACAGTGGCAAGAGTCGGGCAGCTAAGGTCGCTGAGCCCCCCTCAGAGCCCTCGGAAACCTTCGAGAATGAAGACGACGAGGACGGGGAGAACAACGACGACCGTCCCAAGCGGGTCATGGGGCTCCGTGGGGCTGCCCCCTGGGCTGCCCGCCATGCCGCCAAGCATGCTGCTGAGGCCCGTAAGCGTGCGGCGGAGCCTCCCCCCCCTGGCAGCGCCCGAGCTACCATCCGGACTCCTTCCGGTGTCGAGGAGATCAAGGCACGTATCGCCGAACTTCACAACGCAATCGAGCGAGTCAAGGTCTTGCGCAAGAACCTCGCAAAGAACTTCTTCGACCTGGGCTTGGTGCTCCGTGACATCCAGGATCAACGACTCTTTGATGCGAAGGGCTTCCAGAACTTTGAGGCTTTCGTCGAGCGAGAGATCGACCTTAGCAAATCCTCTGCACTGCGCTTGATCAAACTGGTGTCCACCTTTCCTCGTGAGCAGGCCCTCGAAATGGGCTTCGATCGCGCACTGGAGGCCCTTGCTCAGCTCGAAGGTATAGAGAACGCTCAGGCTATCAGCGACTCCAAGCTGCCCATCGCCAAGCCCCTGATGCCCGCTAGCGCCACTCGGGGGCCCATTGTCGGCCGCTTAGCGCCCGGGTTTGGACGGTCGCTCGACGCCCCACGGGGGTAGCTTAACCCTTACCTTCGTCCCCTGCCCTGGTATCGAGTCAATCTGGATCTCCCCTCGGTGCTGCGCCAGGATTTTCCGAACAATCGCAAGCCCTAGCCCCGTGCCCGCCTCTTTGGTGGTGAAGAATGGGTCAAAAATACTGGCCAGGATGGCAGGCTCGATCCCGGGCCCGCTGTCGACTACCTCCACCTCTGGCTCCTCGCCTCCTCCTACTCGGATCGTGAGCTTGCCGCCCTGAGGCATCGCGTCCCGGGCATTGGCAATCAGGTTGAGAAGTACTTGCTTGAGCTTCTCTGGGTCCCCGGCGGCTACAGCACAGGGCTCACGGATCTGGGTCAAGGAGATACCCTTGAGCGCCAGGGTTTCTTCCTCCAGGGCAACGACGCCCTCCACCAACCGGGAGAGATCCACCGGCTCGATCTGGATGCCGCGAGGACGAGCCAGTTCCAGGAACTCGGTGAGGAGTCGCTCCAAGCGCCCGATCTCCCCTTCCACGATGGCGACCCGACGCTTCATCTGCTCCCGTACGTCCAGATCCAGGCGATCAATGGCGCGGCCCAGCAGATGGAGCTGGAGCACTGCTGCGTTGAGCGGGTTGCGGATCTCGTGGGCAAGCCCGAGTGCAAGAGCCCCCATGGCAGAGAGCGCCTCCGCCTCTGCCGCACGCTTCTCCAGGGCGCGACGCTCAGTGACATCGACACCGATCCCGTATACTAGGCCCGGCTGGTCGTCGCTGCCCCGGACCGCGGAGAGATACCAGTGGATCCTCCGGGGAGGGTTCCGGTCCCCTCCATCGACGAAGCCCGCCTCGACCTCCACGTTGGGCTGACCTTCCCGGGCTTTGCGCAGCGCGCTGGCAACTCGCTCCCGGCTGTCCTCGCTCACCCAGCTCTCCAGCACCGAGCGCCCCTCCGCCGCAGGGATCCCCTCCGCCGTCATCTCCGCCACCTTCGGGTTGTAAAGCACCAGGCGGTTCTCCCGGTCCACCGCCACGATCAGCACGCCTGCGGTCTCGATCAGCGCCCGCTGGCGCCGCTGGAGCTCCTCCCGCTCTCGCTTGAGCTGCACCTTGGCGAAGGCTTGCTCCACCGTGGAGAGCAGCTCCTCGGGACGGAATGACTTGAGCAGGAAGGCGAAGGCACCTGCTCGAAGCGCCGCCACCGCGCTGTCCACGGAGGCGAAGCCGGTGATGAGCACCACCTCCCCCAGGGGACAGGTCTCCCGCAGGGCCTGCACCACATCCACGCCGCTCCCATCGGGGAGCTTCACGTCCACCAGC
>JANWXX010000612.1 GCA_025057345.1 Polyangiaceae bacterium
ACGGGTCATTGGATGGGCAAGGGAGCCCTTCGCTCGCCGGTTTAAACTCACAGGCCCCCGTCTCCGGGTTACAGAACCCCTCGGAGCAAGGGTCCGGTGACGTGCAGTCCTTCGGTCCCCCCTCCTCACACTTCCCCTGCAAGTTGCACGTCGCCTCATTGCACTTGTTTGCCCCACTACACCCAAACCCGACGTTCTTCGCCTTCACCTTGCATGTCCACGTACCGCATACGTCGCACACCATGTCCGCACAATCTGGCGAAAGCCCAGGCGGCAGATCGCAGTCCGTGTCGTAAACACAATCAGCTCCGGGAGGTGGTTGTTCCGGATCGCAGGCTGCCCCTGCGGCTCCCCCAGCGCCTCCTCCTGCTGCCCCCCCCGCATCCCCACCGGCAGCCCCCGCTTTCCCTGCCGCTCCAGCCTGGCCGGCCTGCCCCCCCTGCCCTGCAACCCCGGCTTGCCCGGCCTGCCCCCCCTGCCCCCCTTGCCCCGCTCCTCCCTTCCCTGCAGAGCTACCTCCCTGCCCTCCGCCGGCCTTGCCGGCCTCGCCGGCCGCGCCAGCACTTGCTCCACCAGAACCCGCCAGAGTGGGATCAGCTCCCCGCAACGCGGGTTCTTCCGAGGAAGCGCAAGCCAACATCAGGAGGCCACAGAGCAGCCCTAGAGAAAGAAAGTGTACGTGTGTTGTTTTCATGGCGTAAGAAGCTCTCCCCTAGACCCTACTGACAGGTTCTCCCGTCAGCAAGCCCCCACCCTCGCCCCCTCAGGCCGGAGCCACCCAAGGCAAATGCGTCCTGCCCCCCTCTAGCTCCTCCTCGTACTCCTCAATCATCTCCTGAAGCACCCCGCGGCAGGCTCCGCAGTCCGTCCCTGCTCCACATATCAGCCCTACCTGATGCACCGTTCGGGCTCCCTCTCGAAGGCACGCCTTGATCACTCGCTCGGAAACCCCTTTGCAAAGGCAAATGTACATAGCAACCGAATCTTGAATATTACTTTCACTACTACCGGACAACGAGTATTTTAAGACCCTTAGGGGCCGGGGTCAGGACCACAGCGACCGAGATGGTGAGCAGCGGCGATCGCGGCGGCGAGGGAAGCGACGGAGAGCCAGGGGGCGAGGAAGGAGGCTATCTCATGCCAAGGACCAAGGATGGCACCGCGGGTGGCGGTGAGGAGGATACCGAGGAGGAGCCCTGCGGAAGCGAGAGAGGCCCAGCGCTTGGCGCGAAGGAAGGCATCTTGGTCGCCACCAGGGACAGGACCCCGAGGGGCAGAGCGACGGGGCATGATAGGGTTACTCCCAGCCCTGGACGCCGGCTTGGACCAAGAAATCGGTGACATCGCGTTCGATGGCGCTCTCGGCCGTGATCATGGTCTGCTCGTGGTCCTCGCCGACCTGGTCGTCGTAGAGGTAGTCGCGTTCAAATAGAACAAGAACCTTGCGGCCGCTGTCGTCTTTGTTGACCGCGTCGACGACTACGAGGGCACTGGGACGCTTGGGATCTTTCTGGGGCAGGGGCTCAGCCCCCTCCTGGGTCAGGTCGTTGGCGGTCAGGAAAGCGACCCCCCACTTGCGTTCCTGAACGAGCACGTCGACGCGGAGCTTGCCGCCAAGCTGGGTAGTGATCTCGTGACCCTCGACAGGGGTCATCTTCTTCTTGCGAATGGCACGGCCGATCACTTCGAGGGCACGGCGCTCAGGCACGGGCTTGGTTGGATTTGCGCTCCGGGGAGGTGGAGAAGAGCAGCCCAAGCCAAGGGGGAGGAGAGAAAGCGTGAGGAAGGCGAGCAAGGGGCGGAACATCACGGGGCGAGCCTAACGAAAAGAGGGGGGAAGGGGCAACGCCTCGACGATCACGAGGATGTCACCCAGGTCCGGGTTGGCGGTGCGTACGGACGGCGCTAGGTTCGGCGCACATGGCCCGTTTTGCAGCCATCGATGTGGGTTCCAATGCGATGCGGCTCCGGATCGTGGAGGCAGATCGGAGCACACTCTCAACCCCGGCGGCCTCCCTGGTCTGGCGCGAAGTGGCCTCGCTGCGCGCTCCGGTACGGCTTGGGCGGGAGGTGTTCCTGACTGGAACGCTGACCAACCAAGGGATCTCGTCAGCGACGGAGGCGCTACGCCAGTTCCGAGAAACCATGGATGAGCACAAGGTTGATCAGTATCGGGCAGTAGCGACGAGTGCCGTCCGAGAGGCAGATAACGCGGATGCTCTGGTGGAGCGGGCTTACC
>JANWXX010000613.1 GCA_025057345.1 Polyangiaceae bacterium
GGGGGGCTGGATCACGGCAAGAGAGGGGAGCGCCTGAAGCCTCATCCCAGTCTGTGCGAGCTCCCAGCTCCAGGCGCCGCACCAGCAGTCCTCCTTCATCGAGATGGGCCCGTAGCTGCAGGCCACAGATCGCATCATCATCGAAGACTGCGAGACCATCCTTCAGACGACGGAGATGCACCGCACCGCTGGCAAGTTGAACATGGGCGTCCAAAGCTCCAGCTCCGGTGGTTACGTCCAGATCCAGCTCGTTGAGAGTGAGCCTAAGGCCAATATCCTCCAAGGATAGGGCGATCCGGGCCTCTTCGATGGCCAGCGAGCGTAGTGGGAGGCGCCGGAGATCCACTTGGCTCTTGCTTGCCTTGCTCGACTCCGGCTCGGGGATTCGTAGCGTGAGGTTGAGCGGCCTGCCCCCTGCAATCGAAAGCTTCAACCTCGGTCGAAGGATCTCTACATCTCCTGCGTTCCAGCGCCCCCCAAGGAGGGAAAAGAACTGGGGGACGATACGCACCTGCTCCACCAACAGTGCCGGACTACCATCTACGGCATCAACCTGAAGCCCTGCTAGTACGACCGCCGGAGGGAGCAGTTCCATGTGCAAATCAAAACGGACAGAGAGACCGAGCACTGCTCGAAGCTCGCGTTGTATCAGGTCGGCCAGGTTGGATCGGGCCCAAGGGAGCCGTATAACCAAGGCCACTAGAAGCGGAACGAGCCCTACCACCGCTAGCAGGAAGCAGGCCCCCCGGGCTACCCATTTCCCTGGATCTCGTAGCTTCCTGCGGAGCTTGATCGCAGACACGCTAGTCGATGAGGAAGGTGGCTCCTACAGGAGCGTGATCGCTGATGTTGCGGAGGGCAGGGTCGAGCTGGTCATCATGGAGAATTTTCACCGAGCCCTTCACCAACCGCTCCGCAAGCCAAGGGGATGGCCTCAGGTCGTCATGGAGTGCTTTGCCGCTGGCGGTTGACTGGGTGAACACCGTCCAGGCAAGGGCTCCGCCGAGGAGCTCTCCCATGCTGGGGTAAACCTCTCCGGGAGGCTGTCCTTCAACGGCATTCATGGGAGGAGAGCCAGGGAAGTCATTGAAGTCTCCCAAGATGATGACCGCTGCAGAAGGATCCTCCTTGCGTCGCTGATCGGCCACAAACCGGGTGCGTTGTGCTTCGGCAAGACGCTTTTGTGGGTCGTCATTGGCCTTCGCCTTGAAATGAACCCCAAGGAAGATCACCTTCCGTCCGTTGATCGTCGCGTGAACTTCCAGCAAATCGCGAGAGAATTTGTACTTGTCAGCACCGCCTGTACCTGCCAGAGCAAACAAGTCGTTCTTGTGGGTAATCTTCTCGGTAAGCGGCACCGTCGAGAGCGCACCAAGATCAATGCCTCGGGGGTCGTTGCCGGTAAACGTCGCTCGGTCCACGAAGCGTCCCCCTAGCTCGGGACGAGCTTGAAGATCCTGGAGGACGGCGTCGTTTTCGATCTCTTGAAGCATGACGAAATCTGGATTCATTTTGGCCAAAATCGCGGCAGTACCCGCCAGCTTGGCCTGGTAGTCTGCGGACGAGAGCACGGTTTCTTGCCCCAACGGAGGTGGATCGTCGGCCTTGTCATTGAACAGGTTAAAGGCATTGAAGGTGACCACCCGGAATTGCACCGGCGGTCCTACCGGCTCCCCTGCACTCGCTCCGCTGCCAGCGTCGCTCCCTCCACCGCCGGCGTTGCTCCCCGCTGCTCCGCTGACCCCTCCTGCTCCGCCAGTCCCCCCGGCCTCGATCGATGGGCCAGGGTGCTCTGTTGGATCCTCACCTCGGCACCCTACCCAGAGCGAGAGACTGAGAACCCAAGAAATAAGGGTAGGAGGGAAGGGGGAGAAAAACCGCATGGAGATACTTTTTGCCGCGCAGTGCTTACATGCAAGGGATGTCCTCACTCCTCGGCAGCATCCACGTCCGAGTGAGGGTCATGAGAAACCTGGCCCTGGGGGCTCTCTTCAGAGGGAGAGGCAGCACGAGAGAGACGGAGCTGGAGTTCAGGAGGCTTGACCGCCACGCGGGAGTAGGGCGCGACGCTTTGAGCAAGGAATACTGATCCTCCGACAATGGAGGAGGCCCCGACGATGGTTTGACCCCCAAGGATCGTAGCATTGGCATAGATGGTGACGTTGTCCTCAACGGTAGGGTGACGTTTGGGGTTTCGAATCACACGACCATGCTCGTCTCGG
>JANWXX010000614.1 GCA_025057345.1 Polyangiaceae bacterium
GCCACCGTCGGATCGTCGATGGTGTCGAGAAAGCCGAAGAAGCCGGCACCGTCCCTGTGTCGAGCAAGGTGCTCCCGGTCGACCTGGGCAGTGCAGCGGCCCACCGGCTTCCCGTTGCGGTAGGCGACCATCAGAACTCCCTCAGCATGGAGGAAGAAGGGGTTCTTGGGCGAGAGGCGCTCGGAGAGCTCCAGGTCGAGGGGGCGGATCCAGTTGGGATCGTCCCGGTAGATATACGAAGGGAGATCGAGGAAATCACGGAGGAGCCTCCTGCCCTCGGGGCCCTTTTGCAAGGGGCCCACCTCGACGGTGCGTAGCTCAACGCTCATGGAGGAGGGGGTAGTCCTTTCTCGCCGTAGACTCAACCGCTGCTGAGTAGCAGGCTTCAGGGTGCGCCTGCGGGCAAGGTCGCCTACGGCTGGCTTCCCAGGGGCTGGCTGCATATAGAGCTTGAGATGGGGTGTGTGTTCGAGGGTAGCCACGACGAGGGAGCTCCCGTGGATGATGCACCTCGACGAGCTAACGGAGGACGGCAAACAGGTTTGCATATTTGACCAATGTGCCCGAGCACTTACGCTAAGCGCATGGCCGAGGCTTTAGCGCCCCTCGCGGATGCGGGGGGTGCGCTCGTCTTCAACGGCAGCCTGGATCCGGTCAAGGACTTGCTTGCGCGAAGGGCGATGGTGAAAGCGCTGCACAAGACGTTCGGCATAACGAATGAGAGCACTAGCTACGTCGATCCCACTGGCGCGTTCAATCCCTTCCAGGCCCGGCGAGCTGTTGATTTCCAGGATCTTGGGACCACTAGCGCCCTCCAGCATATCCACGCCGGCCACATCGAGGCCGATAATGCGGGTGGCTTCAATGGCTGTCTTGCGGTAGAGGGGAGGCAAGTCGACCTTCACCGCGAGGCCTCCTCGATGGAGGTTGGAGCGGAACTCACCGGCCTTGGCTGTACGGCGCATGCTGGCTACCACCCGATTGCCCACAACAATGGCGCGGATGTCTCGCCCCTTGGATTCCTGGATGTACTCTTGCACGATGATGTCCTGGCTCAGTCCCCAGAGGGTTTCCAGCAGCGAGGAAACCGCCTGAGGCGTCTCGGCAATCATGGTGCCGATCCCCTGCGTCCCTTGCTGCAGCTTCACGATGGCCGGAGTGCCCCCGACCATCTCCAGCGCCTTCTCCACACCGGCGGGGCTGCGGGCGCATACCGTGATGGGGACGTCGATGTTCTTCCGTGTCAGTAGCTGTAGGGCCCGAAGTTTGTCTCGGCTCCGTGCGATAGCCACTGCGCTGTTGAGCACCGGTGTCCCCATCATGTCGAACTGGCGCACCACAGCGAGCCCATAGTTGGTGATGCTGGCCCCGATCCGTGGGATCACCAAATCCATATCATTCATCGGGCGATCCCCCAGGAGGAGCGATGGCTTCCCCCGGGCAACAAGGATCTGGAACGCTAGCGGGTCAGCCACTGTCACCTGGTGGCCTCGGGCCCGTGCTGCGAGCACGATGCGGCTAGTGGAATAGAGCGATGCGTTCCGTGACAAGACCAGGATTCGCATGGGGGGGACGGACCCTAGCACTCACCCGTGCCTTCCTGAAGCGCGCTAGCATGCCCCCCATGTTCTCCCTTGCTTCCCTCGCCTTGCTTGCCGCCGCGATCCTGCTGTGCTCCTGCGACACCATTGAAGATAACCGCAAGTGCCGCTCCAAGGTCTTTGCTACCCTGGTCAACGCTGAGCGTACCTGCGGCATCCGCAAGGAAGTTGACCTCCGCATGTGCGAAGACCCGCCAGCCTCCTCCTGTCCTACGCAGGAGCCCACCTACCTCTGCCTCGCTTCTCCCGGGGATACCGGCCACCTCATTGAACTCTCTCCTTGCTACACCCTCAACAGCCTCCCCGAGGGCTGGGCCCTCGCTGACCTCTACGTCAATGGGGTCAACGCCCTCCCAGAATGCAAGATCGCCCGCAACCGCTGCGATGGCTCCGTAGCTCCCTACGTTGCCCCCGATGAGGCTCCTCCCTGACCTCTCCACCTTCAACCTTGCATGGCCCTCGGAAGCACGCGAAACTTTCGTGTACAAATCTTTTGCGCAACAAAGGAGCTCCCTCATGTGGCAACCGTTCCGAGAAGAACACGATCAGTTCCGGGCGACTGTGAGGCGATTTGTGGAGAAGGAGCTAGCTCCCTTCGCCGAAGAGTGGGAGGAATC
>JANWXX010000615.1 GCA_025057345.1 Polyangiaceae bacterium
GTTGCTATTGATTTCCAAAATGGAGATGTCGAAGGTTCCACCTCCCAGATCATAGACCGCCACCAGCTTCTCGATGCTCTTTCCGAAGCCGTAAGCCAGGGCGGCGGCAGTAGGTTCGTTGATGATCCGGATGACCTCCAGTCCGGCGATCTGCCCTGCATCCTTGGTCGCCTGCCGCTGGTTGTCGTTGAAGTAAGCAGGTACCGTCACTACCGCTTTGCTCACCGGCTGCCCGAGGTAATCCTCCGCGATGGTCTTCATCTCCTGGAGAACCATCGCGCTGATCTCCGGCACCGAGTAGGTCTTGTTCCGGAGCTGGATGCGCACGTCCCCGTGAGGGCCTTCCACAATTCGGTAACTGGATGTCAACACGGCGTTCTTGACCTGCGGAGAGTTCCACTTGCGGCCGATGAGACGCTTGGCTGCGAACACGGTGTTTTCCGCGTTGGTGATCGCCTGTCGCTTCGCGATGTGTCCCACCAGCCTCTTGCCAGCCTCGGTCAGCGCCACCATGGAGGGGGTTGTTTTGTACCCTCCTCGATTCGGGATGACCGTCGGCACGCCGTTTTCCACGATGGCCACACACGAGTTGGTCGTTCCGAGGTCGATTCCAATCACCCGATCCATGCCTGCTCCTTAGAGACATCCATCTGAGAGCATCCTGCTGCATTGCGCAAGTTGTCTCAACCGATGCCTTTCAACAGATCCTGTACCTTTGTATTGGTAGGCTCGATCCGAGCCGCTTCCTTCAGCTCTCTTTGAGCATTGAGCTCAAGCCCGGCGGCCAGGTAGACCTCGGCCAGGGTGATCCTGTACTGTGCCTTGCCACTCTGGAGCCTCACTGCTCGACGAGCCAACTCTGCAGCGAGGTGTAGGTCACCCTTGGCTTGCACCAGCGCATGGGCTGCTTTGGCCAGTGTATCCGGATCATCTGGGCGCCCTGAGGCGGCCTTGGTATAGAATTGTGCAGCCTCGCTCCAGCGCCCCTGGAATGCTGCGATGGCTCCGTCCCGCAGGTTCTGCTCGGCCTGCGCCACCAGCGCCTTGGCGGACCACTCCTGGAGCAGCGCCTGAAGTTTCTTGTCGTTCGGCGCATGGGCAGCAGCCAGCCGGTAGGCATTGGAGGCTCCTATGGTGTCGTTTCGGGCAATGCACTCCTCAGCGACTTGGATGTAACGCTCCACCTGACTCCTGTGCTGTTTGATTTGATGGCTGATGGCCATTCTCCGAAGGGACTCCCGGGCGTTGGTTGCAGCCGTGGCATCTGAGTCTTCAGAAGGGGCTGGAGGGACCGTACTCCCAGGAGGCTTCGTCGGCCATTTCCCAGAGAGGCGGGAGGCAAAGGCGCGACGGCGCTCGTCAAAGTTGGGAGGTGGGTCGGAGCTGGGGAGTGGCGAGGAGGTGGGCTGAGGGGGGAAGGGGATCGAGGAAGGGGTGGACGGTGGAGGGGAAGGGGTGGAAGATGTGAGTTGCGAGGAGGAGGTGGTCAGAGGGCGTGGGGGCAAGGTTGTAGGCTTGGAAACCGGGAGATTGGTGGCATGGTGGGTGGAGGTCGTGACATGGGCTCGCGAGGGACGTTGCTTCGGCTTCCGGGCCAGCTCGGCATCGTACTCATGTCGGCTGTGGTTGCGGGTGAGGATCTGCTCGGCTTCGGTGATCCGCCGGAAGAGGATCTCCATCTTGCTTTTGTAAGAGCCGAGCTTTTTCCCGTGATACCTATCCGTGTGGACGAGCTTCACCAGTCGACCGTAGGCCTCCTTGATCGTCTTCTTGTCTGCATTGGGCTCAACCCCGAGGAGCTCATAATGGTTCAGCTCGTCGAGGCTGTAATAGAGTTCGAGAATCTCCCGACGCCGCTCGGGAGGCAGCTCTACCTCTTCTTCTAGCTCTGCCTGAGGTACAGCAGGCCGGTGCAAACCTGAGGAGGAAGGCAGGGGATGCGGCGAGGCCGGGGGGGGTAGTGGCCCCATCTGCAGAGGGGGTGGTAGTGCTGAAGCATCGGCGAGTTCGGGAGGGGCTTCTGCGAGCGCTCCCAGCGAAAAGAGTTTCTGCAGGATAGGCAAGAGGTTGTCTCCCAGCCCGGTAATCAGGCCCAGATCGTTCACGGAGGAGACACCATCAATGCGCGATAGAATGTAAGCCTCGTAAGGAGAGATAGGGATACTCCGTACATCACAGGCCGGGTTGATACGCGGGATATACGAGTGATG
>JANWXX010000616.1 GCA_025057345.1 Polyangiaceae bacterium
GCGCCCATGTTTCGGAGTGAGTGGGCGCTGCCTTTGCCCACATCGCCGTAACCCGCCACCACCGCTACCTTACCGGCGATCATCACGTCGGTAGCTCGCTTGATGCCATCGAGGAGCGACTCACGGCAGCCGTAAAGGTTGTCGAACTTCGACTTGGTGACCGAATCGTTGACGTTGAAGCAAGGGACCTTCAGCGTTCCCTTGCGGGCCATCTCGTAGAGCCGGTGGACGCCAGTGGTGGTTTCCTCCGAGATGCCTCGTACTGGGTCGTCGCCGGTGAAGAGCTCCGGGTGTCGCTCATGGGCAATGAGAGTGAGGTCACCTCCATCATCCAAGATCATGTTCGGACCCTTCCCCCCTTCGAAAGCAGTGAGCTGCTGCTCTATGCACCAGTCGTACTCCTCCTCCGTCTCGCCCTTCCAGGCAAAGACCGGGACACCGGAAGCAGCGATGGCAGCAGCGGCGTGGTCCTGGGTCGAGAAGATGTTGCAGGATGTCCAAGTGACCTCGGCTCCTAGTGCTGTTAGCGTCTCGATGAGCACCGCAGTCTCGATGGTCATATGGAGGCAGCCGGCAATGCGAGCGCCCTTGAGCGGCTGCAAAGGGCCGTACTCCTCCCGAATTGCCATCAGGCCGGGCATCTCCTTCTCCGCCATAGCGATCGTCTTACGGCCCCAGTCCGCTAGGCTGATATCCTTGACTTTGTACTTCTGTGCGGGCTTGCTCATGGTGTTCACTCCTTCACGATGGCGGCACCTACCCGGCCGCTCAGGACGAAAAGTGCAAGAGGCTTCGACCCACTCCCGGTTCTATCCCGCACGTTGACATGCGACACCACCCGGTGCCTCAGCTCTTGTAGCCCCGCCCGCGACGCTAGCTCCAGCGCTTCGTCGCGTCCGAACCCCAGCCACACATCCGCCTGCTCCTCTCGGAGCCAGTCCAAGCCATGGCTCATCAGATCCAGCACCACCACGACCCCTCCCGGTTTCACGATCCGCGCCATCTCCTTGAGTGCAGCCAGCGGTCTCGGTGCATGATGCAGCACCAACGCTGCGAACGCTGCATCCACTGCCCCTCGTTCCAACGGCAGCGCCCCCAAGTCTCCCTGCACAAAGCTTACCTCCCTCAGCCCTAGCGCTGCTGCCTTCGCCCTCGCCCGCTGTAGCATGTTCGCCGACAGGTCGATGGCCACCACGTGGCTCGCTACCTGCGCCAGATACGGGAGCATCCCCCCAGTCCCAGTTCCTACATCCGCCACCACCAGCCCCGGACGCACCAGCGGCAGTAGCGAGCTGTATCCTGCCGCATCCGTAAATAGCTCGCTCCGCAGCGCGTCCCAGTGCTCGGCGCCGTCAAAGAAGCTCTCGTTCCTTGCCCGCCGCCTCGCCACCACTCGCTCCACCCGCTGGACCATCCGCTTCCGTTGCGCCAGCCGCCGCAGCTCTTCCCCGAAGGGCCCTGTCAGCAGCGGCTCCTCTGCCGCCAGCCGGTAAAACGTTGCTGTCCCCTGCCGCCTCGCTACCACAAGCCCTGCTTTCCCTAGGGCCTGCAGGTGCCTCGACACGCTCGACTGCACACCTCCCACCACTTCCACCAGCTCCCCCACTGATAGCTCGTCCCCTTGGAGCGCCGCTAGCAACTCAAGCCGTGTCTCATCGGCCAGCGCCTTGAACCTCTCTAGCCACCGCTCCATTGCCACAACTCCCTACGCTACTTTATGCGTTCATGCAACTGAATGCATAAAAGGCGGACAAGCTGAGGGTCGTGAGCAAGCCTTCTCCCATTTCTTTGCTCACGAGACTTCCATGGAATCGATCTTCCAATGGATTTGTTTACGGCACGATTCTTGGAGCATGTCTAGGGAGGTTTGGGAACCATGAGCAAGAATCATTTTCCTCGTTCCTGGGGCATTGGCCTCCCGCTTCTTTACAGCTTTCTTGTTGCCTGTCATGCTTCTACCCGAGGGAGCTTCTCAGGAACAGCTTCTCTTTCCAGCGGAACGGTGTCTGCTTCTGGAAAAGGAGAGATCAAGGTAGACACAAGAGGAACTGTTGACCTAAGGTCAGAGACTATTTTTTATCATGACGGGAAGCTTGACTACAAAGGCAGCATCAACTTCGAGTACGACAAGGCGGATTTGAAGGGAGATGAAACCTTCAAGGTTCTAGAGGAGCTGAAGAGTGTCCTGAAAGAAAGGCCCAGGGTTCG
>JANWXX010000617.1 GCA_025057345.1 Polyangiaceae bacterium
CCAGCGCCTTGCCCTCGACGGCGACGAGCGCTTCCTGCTGGTAGCCTGCTCCCTAAGCCAGCGAGGGACCAGTTTGGCCTCGGTACGGCTGCTCCGCTATGGTCCCTCGCTGTCTGCTCCTGAAGTGCATGAGGGCACCCTGGAAGGCTCCCTTGGAGAAGCCAGGGTGGCTCTGGGACGCGATGGGCGTGTGCTTGTCTGGGGGGCCTGTCGATCCGGCAGTAGCCGCTCTGCTTGCGACGGGGAAACCCCTCTGCTGCTTCCTCGCTGGGTTTCTACCCCTTCGGAAGGCCTCCCCGAAGGAGAGCCCTCGCCTTGGCTGGCAGCGGCTGTCCCCGGCCAGAGCGGCCGTCCAGTGGCGGTGGCCTTCGGTGCTGGTGGACGTGCTTATCTGGTCGCGCAGCGGGGCAAAACGAGGGATCTAGGCCTCTTCGTCAGCCAAGATGGTGCTCGCTCCTTTGAGGAGCGCGAGCTGGGGCTGCAGGGGGCTCTGGAGGAGCCGGAGCGCAAGCGCCTGTCCGGGCTCCGTTCTGCCTCGCTCTCCGTAGCGGACGACGGCATCGTGGTCATAGCTTTCGAGGGCCAGTTCGGTGCTCTGGTGGCCGCTACCGACGAGGATGGTCGTGTGCTTTCCGTGTCTCCTGTACCGGGCTCCTCGAAAACCCGCTTGGGAACTGCTGGTCGTCGCCTGCTGGCTGTAGATGGGCCTCAGGCTTTCGAGTCCCTGGATGGAGGTATCTCTTGGACCCACTTGGGGGAAGTTCCCTCGCTGCGGTGCCCGGAGCGAGGGTCCTGTGAGCGTAGGGTGAGTTGCCACCGGAGCGGGTGCCTAGTGGGAAATCAGGTAGGGAGGCTAGGCTGGGGGGGGCAAGGAGAGATCCGTCGGCGTGTTACGGAGGGCGGGAGTGGGATGGGGATAGGGGGAATTCCACCTTCCCCCGTGGTGTGTCGGCTAGGGCGTGAGAAATGGATGATGCTGCCGAAGGGCTCGGAGATGCCCTCGGCTGTTCGGGCGGATCGAGGGAAGAGCCTGTGGGCCACGTCCGCATTCATACCGGCCAGCGGACAGGTGGTTTCGGTGCATAGCCCTGCCTCCGGGACCGGGAAGCCCGAGGAGATCACGCTATTCCCTCCGGTCAGGGATCCTGGACGCATCGCTATGGCTGTATCCCAGGAGCAAATCGAGGGTGTGGCGGCAGTACGGGTGGAACTCGTGCCGAAGGCGGACGGTTCACCGCCGGCGGTGCAGCGGATCGAGGTGGCTTGGGAGAATCACTTCGAGGGGAGGATCTCCCGGGGGACAATCCCGGTTCCGAGAGAGCCTTTCCCGATGGATCTTGACCCAGCGCTTGGGCAAGTCTCGCTGGTGAAGTTGCCAAGGCTATCCATTAGCCAGGATGGGGTGTTCGTCCAACTAAACCAAGCCCCGGGAAGCGACGTCTTCTTCCTAGATCACCGAGGTAAACTCGACCGAGCATCGGCGCCGCTTCTTCCCTCCTCCGACATCGAGGGAGAGGAACTTCTGCTGCACTCAGAGCCGATTCGAGTGGATAACACCACTGCCTTTTTGGGCTATCAGGATGCAATCGTTGCGCGGCTGTTGGGGCAAGGGCGATTCGAAGCAATCTCTTTGTTTCCTGCGGCAAGCAGCCCGTTTGCCCCGGAGAATCAGCTCTCGTTCAGCTACCTCAACGGTGTCCCTTATCTGGTCCACATCGGGCTCATCCCCCAAGTGGGGGCTTCCCAGGTTTCGATAATGCCCATGCGCGCCTCCGGCCCCCTCCTCGGTCCTCGCGTTGGGGGGCCTTCCCAGCGGCTGCTCGCCGAGCGCTTCCGCCCTTGCACCGCCCAGGATCGCTCCACCACTCCTCGGGTTGTCGCTCCCGCCGAGGTGGGTACACGCCGTGGAGTACTTGTCGAGGGGCCCGACGGTTCTGCCTTCGCACCGATGGTTTCTGAGGCCATGGTGCTCTATGGAACCTCCGCATCCCCTTGCGGCAGCGTCCTCGAAAGCATTCCAGCCCGCCAGGAACCTCGGGCAGAAAGCCGGGAGAGGGCGCTGGTTTTTCTGGAGAATCCCGAGCGAAGCTGGTACTTCCGCTCCGGTGCAGGTGACGTGGTAGAGGCGAGGCCCATGAGCTGCAAGATTGCTCCAGGGACGCAGCTACCACCGGAGGTTCAGGCTGCCATCGACCGCC
>JANWXX010000618.1 GCA_025057345.1 Polyangiaceae bacterium
AGAAGCTCAGCAGCATCGTGGCAAAGTAGCGGGAGGAGGTCCGGGCGGTCCACCTCGTCCGGTCGGAGCGCCGCGAGGGGGCGAGCCCCGACCGCGAGAGCCTGCTCCGGTGAGCGAAAGAGCCAAGCCAGGTATTGGACCCGAAGCCACGCGTCGTGGACATCTCCTAGGAGCACTTCAAGCACCCTGGCATCCTCACCTAGAGGCCGTAGCTTAGGCCCACCCAACAGAGCAGCGACCTGCTCCACGTAGCAAGGATCATGAAGGGATGGGGCCAGCGCAGCCCCTGGAGAGACATGAGCGAGAACATGAAAGACAAGTTCGGCCCAAGGGCGCTCGATCATAGCAGGTAGGGAGGGCTTGTTCTTGTCCTAACGTGGTAGCGTGATCACTGATTCATGATCACTGATTTCGACCATTATCTGCTAAGCGAGGGAACCCACTACCGGCTCCACGAGAGGCTGGGGGCACACCTGGAGGAACGAAACGGAGCACGAGGAGTGCGCTTTGCGGTGTGGGCGCCAAGAGCTCGGGAGGTTTCGGTGATTGGGGACTTCAACGGGTGGAACGCGGGGGCAACCCCGATGCACCGGCGCCATGAGGGAGGGGTCTGGGAGGTCTTTGTGTCCGGGGTGGGCCAGGGGGCCCGCTACAAATACCGGGTGGTTGCCCAGGGCCCTGGGGGGCGCTACAGCAACAAAGCGGACCCTTTCGCCTTCCACACCGAGCCCCCCCCCCACCGGGCCTCCATCGTCTGGGATCTAAGTTATGAGTGGGGTGACCGGGGCTGGATGCAGTCTCGCGAGGAGCGCTCCTCCCTCTCGGCGCCCATCTCCATCTACGAGGTACACCTTGGGTCCTGGCGCCGGGGACCGGGAGGCCGTTACTTGAGTTATCGAGAGCTAGCACCCCGGCTAGCAGAGTATGCACTGCGCCAGGGCTTCACCCATGTGGAGTTCATGCCGGTGATGGAGCACCCGTTCTATGGCTCCTGGGGGTACCAGGTGACAGGTTACTTCGCACCCACCAGCCGCCTCGGAACCCCGCAGGATCTGATGTTCCTCATCGATACGCTGCACCAGGCGGGGCTCGGTGTAATCCTGGATTGGGTTCCTTCTCACTTTCCCACGGACGAGCATGGCCTGGGCTACTTTGATGGAACTCACCTTTTCGAGCATCCCGATCCACGGCTTGGCTTTCACCCTGACTGGAACAGCTTCATCTTCAACTACGGACGCCCTGAAGTCCGGGCATTCCTCATCTCCAGCGCATGTTTCTGGCTGGAACGCTATCACGCGGACGGGCTCCGGGTGGACGCGGTGGCTAGCATGCTCTACCTGGATTATTCACGAGGGCCCGGTGGCTGGGTGCCCAACCGCTACGGAGGCCGAGAAAATCTGGAAGCCATCGAGTTGCTGCGGACCCTGAATGCAGAACTCTACCGGCACTTCCCAGGCACGCAGACCTACGCAGAAGAGTCCACCGCCTGGCCGATGGTGTCCCGACCATTGTATGTGGGCGGGCTGGGGTTCGGTTACAAGTGGGACATGGGCTGGATGAACGACACACTGGCCTACTTGAGTCGGGATCCAATCTTCCGCTCTTACGCCCACAATCAGCTCACCTTCCGACCCATGTATGCAGGAAGTGAGAACTTCGTGCTTCCGCTCTCCCACGATGAGGTGGTCCATGGGAAGGGATCGCTGCTGGGTCGCATGCCCGGCGACCGGTGGCAACGCCTAGCCAACCTGCGCCTCCTGCTGGCCAACCAGATGGCACAGCCCGGAAAGAAACTCTTGTTCATGGGAGGAGAGTTCGGCCAACAGCGGGAATGGAACCACGATGGCGAGCTGGATTGGTGGCACCTCGAAGATCCGGCTCACCAAGGGATCCAGAAACTCCACCGAGATCTCAATCAGCTCTATACCGGACAACCGGCGATGCATGAGGGCGATTGCTCACCCGACGGATTTGAATGGGTGGACTGCAGCGACACCGCGGCAAGTGTAGTGGCTTTTCTACGGCGGGGCCGCTCCGTACGGGAGCAGATCCTTGCGGTGTTCAACTACACCCCAGTGGTTCGCCAAGGATACCGCCTTGGGGTTCCCTACGGCGGCCCTTGGCAGGAGCTGATTAACACAGATGCCATCGACTACGGAGGAAGCGGGGTCGGCAACTACGGAGGGGTAGAGGCA
>JANWXX010000619.1 GCA_025057345.1 Polyangiaceae bacterium
AATGCCGAAGTTCCGTGCGAACTCAGCGAGTCGCTGGACTTGGTCGATCTGAGGTTCTTCGTGGACCCGGTAGATGCCGGGGAGACCGCGCTCGGTAAGCCAGCAGGCGACTGCCTCATTGGCGGCGACCATGAGGCGCTCAATGATGCGGTGGGCCTCATTGTCTTTACGGGCGACGATCTCGGTAGGTTCGCTAGTGTTTTGGGTCCAGCGGATGTAAGCTTCCTCACGCATCAGATCGACACCTCCGCGAGAGGCGCGGAAGGCGGAGAGGCGAGCGGCGGCGGTACGAAGCCAGCGGACGGTTCCCTCGACACGAGGAGGGACACCGGAACTACAGCCGGTGGAGAGGAACTCGGCCGCCGCGTCGTAGGTGAGACGTGCATGGGAGCGGATCAGGCTCTCGTAGAGATCGACGGAGGTGACCTGCCCTTCGGTATCGATGCGAAGCTCGACGGTGAGGGTGGGGCGGTCGACGCCGTCCAGGAGGCTGATGGCCTCGTTGGACAGGGACTCGGGGAGCATGGGTAGAACACGTCCTGCTAGGTAGACGCTGGTAGCGCGGTTACGGGCGTCGAGGTCCAGAGGGGAGCCCTCGGGAACGAAGGCGTCTACATCCGCGATGGAGATGAGTACCCGGAGAGAGCCATCCGGGCCTGCTGGGAGCACTGCTACGGCGTCGTCCAGGTCGCGAGAGTGAGAGGCGTCGATGGTCACCGTGGGGATGTCCCGTAGGTCGAGACGTGGCACCTCTCCCCAACCCCTTCGGGCGGCCTGGCGCGCGGCCTCCTCTAGGGTCGGGTCCCGCTCCTGGGGGAGGCCCCAGCGGGCGCAGACCCGAGCGACAGAGGACTCGGCCTCTGGTATGGTTCGGAGCAAGATGGCCTTATTCTCTTTAATGCGCGCTATCAGGGGGGTACCTTCCGGTAGTTCTGTGGGGACGCCTTCGAGAGGCCAGTCTGTGTTGCTGACCAGCCGGTCGATGCGGAGGAAGGGGCGATGGTTGCGGCGTATTAGCGTCCCGAAGAGTTCGTTGCGCCACCGCTCAACCAGGCGTAGGGGTGTAGCCATGTAGCGTCCATCCTCGGATCGGGTGAGCTGAGCTTCGACCAAGTCGCCGTCGAGGAAGCGGTTGAGATCCGGGGGAGCAAGGAAGGCACTGAGCGGGCTAGAGTTGCCTTCCACATCTAGGAAGCCAAAGCCACGGGGGTGCACCGAGACTCGGCCGCGGGCGGGGGGGGTCATGCTTCGGGAGGGTCGACCCGAGGGATGTTGGGTGTCAATGGCGCCAGACGTTTGAGTTGCAGGATCATGACGCGCCTTGTCGCAAAGGCTTGCTCACGCAGGCAGCACCTCCTACCCTGCCGTCGTGGTTCCCTACCAAACGAAGCCACGGAGACAGGCATGAGCGAAACAGCAAAGCTGATCTACGGCGACAAGACCCTAGAGCTGGAGGTATTTCACGGGTCTGAAGGCGAGAAGGCTATCGACATTGCCCCCCTACGTGCAACGACGGGGTTGGTCGCTTACGATCCGGGATTCATGAACACGGGCTCGTGCCAGAGCTCGATCACCTTCATCGATGGGGACAAGGGGATCTTGCGGTACCGGGGCTACCCTATCGAAGAGCTTGCGGAGAAGAGCACGTTTCTGGAGGTGAGCTACCTTCTACTCAACGGTGAGCTTCCGACCAAGACACAGCTGGAGAACTTCCAGCAGGAGATTGTCTATCACACGATGCTCCATGAGGACATTAAGCGCTTCTACTCGGGCTTCCCCAAGGATGCCCACCCGATGGCGATTTGCGCGGCGGTAGTTGGTGCTCTATCGACCTTCTACCAGGATAGTCTCTCCATCCAAGACGCCGCTCAGGTGAACCTGTCGACGGTGCGTCTCCTGGCCAAATTCCCCACCATTGCAGCTAACTCTTACAAGCATTCCATTGGCCAGCCTTTCATGTACCCGCAGAACAAGCTCGACTACACGTCGAACTTTCTGCATATGATGTTTGCTACGCCGTGCGAGTTCTATGAGATCAATCCCGTCATAGCAAAGGCCCTTGATCTCCTTCTCATCCTCCATGCGGACCACGAACAAAACTGCTCGACTAGCACGGTACGGCTAGTTGGCAGCTCCAACGCCAACCTATTTGCCTCCATTTCCGCGGGGGTAAGTGCGTTGT
>JANWXX010000061.1 GCA_025057345.1 Polyangiaceae bacterium
AAAGGAGCGGCGCACGGATCCCGGCGAGGCAGGGACCAAGAGCGGAATGGCAGGGTCAGCCATGAGGGAGGACGGTAGCAGTGCTCCTCCCCTCTCGTCGAGGCGCCTCGCTCCCCCCGTCCCTGTGCTCGTCTCCGTCCCTGTGCTCGTGCCCGTCCTCGTCCCCGTAGCCGTGGTCGTGCTCGTGCCCGTGGTCGTGCTCGTAGTGGTTTAGGCCGTGCAAGCGGAGGAGGAGGCCAACATCACCTTGCAAGGGCAAGGTGCGAGTAGGGAGAGGTACCTCCCAACAGCTCCCTGAGCCATCCTGGGGGGTACCTTCTGGAGTCAATCTGGAGTCAAAGTAGACCACACCCGGGAGGTCGTTCCCTGGGGGGGCCAGGTCCGCTCAGCTAAGCGGTCTTCCTTCGCCTTGGGAAAGGAAGGTTGTGGAACCTGAACAACAGGGGGAAGAGGGTGGTCAGGAAGGAAGGGGCGGAAGGAGGCCGCTCCCCCAGATCACCCCCAGGTAGAGGCGAGGAGAGGGGCGTGGTAGGCCACCGGATGATGAACGAGCGACCCCGGGCGGTGCTGGTGGCGGTGAAGCTGCCGGAGACGGACGACCTCGAACTCAAGTCGAGCCTTGATGAGCTGGAGCGGCTGGTTGCAGCTCTTGGCTACGACACCGTGGCGCGCGTGACACAGGCTCGTACCAGCCTGGCACCGGGCGCGGTGCTAGGCGAGGGCAAGCTGGTCGAGCTGGCAGCCCTTACCGGAGGCACCGGCCACATCGGAACAACCCCTCCTCAAGCACCGGACAAGACCAGGTTGCGCCAAATGCAGGACCAGGGGGAGGACACCGAGGAGCAAGGAGAAGAAGGCGAGGAGATCCAAGCGGAGGGGAAGGCGATCCAGCTCGTGGCCGTGGATCACGAGATCTCCCCAAGCCAGGCCCGGAATCTGGAGCGGGCTACTGGGGTGCCGGTGCTAGATCGTACTGGAGTCATCCTTGAGATCTTCCACCACCATGCCCGAAGCCGGGAAGCGAGGCTCCAGGTAGAGATTGCAAGGCTGGCATACACAGCACCACGGCTTCGTGAATCGCCCTTCGGCACAGAGCGGCAGCGAGGGCGGGGGGCCGGCGAAGCAGCTCTGGAACTGGATCGGAGGAAAATCCGGGACCGAATTGCCGAACTGAAGGAGGAGCTAGCTGCGGTGCAGGCGATGCAGGGGGTGAGGAGGGCGCATCGCCACGGCGCCCGAAGGGTAGCGCTGGTAGGGTATACCAACGCAGGGAAGTCGTCGCTGATGCGAGCGCTCACTAGGAGCGATGTGTACGTGGAGGACAAGCTCTTCGCCACGTTGGACACCACCGTGCGTGCCCTGCACCCAGAGGTGAAGCCTCGCATTCTGATCAGCGATACGGTGGGTTTCATAAGGAGGCTCCCTCATGAGCTAGTAGCGAGCTTCAAGTCCACGCTGGATGAGGCCCTAGAGGCATCCCATCTGCTTCACGTGGTCGACGCCTCGGATCCGAGCTGGCCTGCACAACTTCAGGTGACTCGGGATGTCCTGGCAGAGATCGGCGCCGGTCAGGTGCCTACTACCCTGGTTTTCAATAAGTGCGATCGCCTCGACGAACAAGCTCGAGGGGATCTGGCCGCTCGCTTTCCTGACGCATGGCAAGTCTCCGCGAAGAACCCGAAGGATATCGTGCTCTTGCGCCAGCAGATTATCGATCTCTTCGAGCGCGCCTACGAGGAGGCGACCGTGTTCGTACCTTACCGGGCGCAGCGGCTGGTGGCAGAGATGCACGAGGCCGGTCGGGTGCTTCAGGAGAGCTATGGCGAGGACGGGGTCACAGTTCGTTGGAGAGCACCGGCGGTAGAGATCGCCAGACTTCATGCAGCCCTCCAGAAGGAGATGGGAGAGGCCAGTTAACCCTGCAGGCTTCGTCCCTGATACTGACCCTGCCCGGAGCCCAAGCGCTGCCAGCGCTGCCAGCGTGGGTGTCAGGAAGACGTGGTATCGATCTTCTCCGAAGAAGGTTGCGTGGGTCACGCTGAGCGCTGCGTAGGTAAAGAGGAGGTAGCGTACCTCACCGCCGAAGACTGGCCTTCCCGGGAGAGGAATCAGGGGGAGGAGCGGGGTCAGTACCGCCAGCCACCAGAAGGGTGCAGAGTGGTTCCGAGTGAACAGGAAGAGAAAAAGAAGCGAGAGCATTACCAGCAAGGCCCCCTGAGCCCAGCGCTTTCGACCTTGGAGACGCCAGGGAGCCGTCACCGTCACCAAGGATGCTGCGGCCATCAGCAGGACGTGCCCACCGGTCATCACTTTGCGTAGCCATTCTTGGCGCTCGCCGCCAAAACGGCTAGGTCGTGCCTCGGCAAGGTAGCCTGCCGCGAAGGAAGCGTGGTCGTACGTGTAGGAGAGTTTGGCCGGGATGAGTCCAAGCCAGCGGAGGGGCTCCGCGCGGATGTAGGCCAACCCCATGGAGGCCCAGCAGCGATCCTGCTGAACCTGCCCAGTCACTACCGGACATCCATCGGAAGCGCGTAGCGTCTCGAAGCGCCCGGTAGCCCGGGGGAAGGCGCCGATGGCGAGATTCCATCCGGCATTGGTGCTGACCAGAGCGCAGCCATCCATGACGCGACAGTTCCGGATGGTCCAGGGAGCGACGACGGCGAAAGCTACAGCGGTGGCAACAATGGCGACGGCACCAGCACGGCGCCAAGAGGCCCCCAGAGCCGCTGGGTCGAGGGCCAGGAGCAGGAGCCCTGGTGCCCCCAGCAAAGTCTGGGGACGAATCAAGGTTCCCAGGCCAAGGAAGAAACCTGCCAGAGCTGCTCCCAGCAGAGGTTGCCCCCGACGGACACCTGCTCCTGCAGCCAGAGCTGCCACCAGCGGTGCAAGGGAAGCAGAAGGCTCCGTCATAAGCAGCAAGGTGAACAGGAGAAGCTCTGGGGAAAAGGCGACAAAGGCTGAGGCAAGCAGGCCCCGAGCGCGCCCTGCCACACGCTCGACCAAGAGGAAGGTGAGGACAGCAACCAAGGCCCCGAGCACCGCATTCACCAAGGGCCCAACCTGCAATCCAGGCCCGAAAACCCGGTAGGCCACTGCAAGCAGGCCGCTGTAGCCCACCGGGTAGTGGCACCAGGGGTGCCAGCGGAGCACACCACCGACCACGGCATCATCCGAATAGCCATGGCCGGAGGCAATGCGCTGAGCGCCAAAGTGGTAATAATGGCCGTCCCAAACCGGCTCGACCGCCTCGGTCCAGGCCAGCCAAAGTCGAGGCAACAAGGCGATAGCGAAGACGAAGCCTGCAACGACCCGGGTGGAGACAGGAGAGGGACGGTCACTCATTCGACCGGACGTCCCAGGGCAGCGAGCCCCTCACGGAGCCGCTTGAGGTAGGTGCGATCCACTTGAGCTGGATCGAGTCGGAGGAGCTTGGCAATCTCCCGAACAAAACCTCGCACGTAGACTACTGCGGGCAAGTCGAGGTACCGCTCCTCCTCAATGGCACGGAGGTGAGCGAGGGAGATTTTCGTACGGGCAGAGATCTCTGCCAGCTCAATACCCTGACTCTCCCGGATTCGCCGGAGAAACGCCCCAGAGAACTCGGTAGTAAGCTGGATTTCCCTGGCCAGCTCGGCCTGAAGCTGGAGCTGCTCTGGCGTCGGCGGTTTTCGGATCGACTGAGGTGGAGTATTGCTGGTTTCCACCTCAGGAAAGACGGAGAGGTCATAAGCACGGCGCCGGTTGGGATCCAGGAGCGTGTCGTGGGCCTCCTCAATACGGGCTTGCTCCGCCTGGATCTGTACGTCATCCAGAATAGAAATAAGCGGAAGACTACCAGGAGTGTAGAGTTCACGCTGACGCTTGTGAGCTCGACGAACCTCCTCGTCGCTGGCCCCACGAGAGAGACCTAGGATATCGTAGAGGGTAAGCCGGCGGTCTACCCGAGGCTGGTAAGTCCGAGGTTCACGGGTGGTGGTCAGAGCCACCAAGCGACGAGCAATCCGCTCAATGAGCCGAGCGCTTTTGGAGGTAGGGCTGTCGATGAGAAGAGGCCGTCGTCGCCGCACCGTAAGCCAGACCGCGTCGTCGTAGTCGATGTACCCGATGTAATCGAGATCGACCCCCAGGTAGCGATCGCTCATGGCTTGCATCAACCCTCCCAAATCACTGTCTGTCCTGACCCGAGTTCCGTTGACCACAAGACGAGGGCAGAGTCGAGCCAGCTCACCCAGGGCGAATTGAGCCAGGGCAGGATCGGAGCGATCCAACACCCGGACAATCTCTAGGGGCAGGGGTAGGGGAGGCAGCTCGCTTAGCAAGCGTTCAACGATCTTGAGCTTGAACCGCTCCCGCATCAAAGCTTTGCGTAGTCTCCGGAGAAAGAGCGCCCGGAGGAAGGTGTAGGTGGCCTCAATGGCAGGAGGCTCTGGGGTGGTGACACAGACACCAATATCCGCGGAGGAGAAGAGGTCGAGAGTCCTGTGGGCAATACCGGCACCCAAGTCCATCACGAGAAAGTCTCCTTCCAGTCCACGAAGCAAATCGCTCCACCAGGAGCGTTTCCCAGGGCGAGGAGGGGAAGCAGCCTCTGGAGCTACTGTCAGAAGCCGGAGCCCTGGAACCGAGGTTTCCACTGGGGAAAGACGAGTCTGGCCCCTTGGATCCTTCGGAGCTACGGGGGGGGCCGAGAGCCCCAGGGTCGTATGGAGGTTGGCGCCGGCTGCATCCGCATCGATGACGACAACGCTGCGACCAAGCTGCGCCAGGTAGACTGCAAGGTTGACGGTCAGGAGAGATTTCCCCGAGCCGCCGCGCCCCCCTCCGATCGCGATGAAGAAGCGCCCGCCCCTGGGCGGAACCATCGGCGGTGCTAGAAATGGCCCCTCGAACGGACTGGTTTCGCTCATGCACGCTCCTGATCAGAGGCGAGAGGGGATGACAAAGCAGGGGTGGCTCGCCTAAATTGGACGGAAGTCCGATGGAAGACCTCATTGCTGGCGACCTCAAGATCCAGGCAATTCAACGAACTCCTACAATCCTTGAGTTGCTCTGGCTAGGGAAGAGCAATGCCCGCAACCCGACGGCGGTCCTTTCTCCTTACTTTAGCCAGGTGCTCACGGTAGCGATGGAGCAGAAGCTGACCATTGAGCTTCACTTCGAGAGGCTAGAGCACTTCAATTCCTCCACCATCACCGCCATCATCCAGCTTATCCAGGAAGCGCGTTCCAAGGCAGTAAAGCTGACGATCACCTTTGACCAAGGGATCAAGTGGCAGAAGCTCAGCTTCGACGCACTCCGAGTCTTCTCGAAAGGCGACGGACTGCTGGAATTCCGTCCGGCTTCCTGAAAGCAGGGGTGCTCCAGGGGTACCACCAGAGAGGACTAGGAAGCGATGATGAACGATGCACGAGACCTCTACGTGGAACTTCACATCCCACCAGAGTGGTCTCGGATCGACCCCGTGCGCCAGGCAGTGGGCCTCTGTGTAGCTGCAGTCCTTGGGAGCGAGGATCTGCGCGACGCGCTCGGTATGGTGTGCGCAGAACTCTTGGAGAACGCTATCAAGTATGGAACATCGGATCCTCACGGGGTACGCTTGGTGCTCCAGCAGAGCATCCAGGGGAACCAGAAAGAGGTGATCCTCTCGGTCATCAATGCCGTTGAAAGAACCTCCCACCACCTCACGGCCCTCCAGCAACGCATTGAGTGGATCCGCAGCTACAAGACCCCTGCGGAGGCCTACATGGCCGCGCTCACCATGGTCTACGAGCGTGCCGAAGACCATGGAGGAGAGGGCGGTCTCGGCCTTGTTCGCATCGCTTACGAGGGCGGCTGCCAGCTCGACTGCGACTCCCCTGCCGAGGGCTATATGGCTGTCCACGCCCGCTGCCTAGTGCCTATGTCAGACAGGGATCTCACATGAGCTTCCCTCCCCGTACGGAAACCCGAGATGGACTCCTGGTGACTGTAAGTGGGCACTCCATCAAGTTCGAGGGGGTTCTCCATGAGCAGAACGCTTTTGCCTGGCTCTACCCCTTTCTCCTTGACGTCCACCAAATTGCCGTCGAAGCCGCCATGCCTGAGGTGATCTTCGACATCCGACAACTCACCTATGCCAATGCCGCCTTCTGGCGCTCTTTCGCACTTTGGCTCCAGCTCCTCAAGCCATCTCCCCACCCCCCCTACCGTGTCCGCCTCCTCTTCAACCCTGCATTCCGCTGGCAAAAGCTCGGCCTTCCTCCCCTTGCCCGCCTGAGCGGTTCCCGGCTGGTGATCCGCTGACATTGGCCCTGTAGTTGCGCTACTGTCGCCGGCAATGAACAAGGACCAGGTGCTCCGCAGCGAGGCCGAACTTTCCGCCATCTTCCATGAGTCGGAGAAGACCCAAGATCGGTGGAAGATTGGCGCAGAGGCTGAGAAGATTGGGATCTTCCGGGAAACCGGGGCGCCCGTGCGCTACGGCGACGAGGTCGGCATCCCGGCGGTACTCCGAGCCTTGGTAGAGCGCCACGGCTGGGAGCCGGAACCAGAAACTCCTGGAGGTCCTCTGATCGCGCTACGTCGGGGCCAGGGTTCCGTGACCTTGGAGCCCGGGGGTCAGTTGGAGCTCTCGGGAACGCCCTGGTCCGACCTGCACCGAGTGGCTGCAGAAACCCGTGGGCACTTGGAGGAACTGCGGGGCATCTCGGCAGAGCTTGGCATTGCCTGGCTAGGCATCGGCTTTCACCCAACAGCACGTCAGCAGGATCTCGACTGGGTTCCCAAGGCCCGCTACGGCATCATGAAAGTGTACCTTCCTGGCCGGGGGGCATATGGCCTGGACATGATGCAGCGAACCACCACGGTGCAGGTCAACCTCGATTACCAGGATGAGTGCGATGCGATACGCAAGCTTCGGGTGGCGCTGCGACTGGCCCCGGTGACCACAGCCATGTTCGCCAATAGCCCCTTCGTCGAGGGCCAGCGTTGGGGCGGGCGCAGCTACCGAGCTCTGACCTGGCTGGACGTAGACAACGACCGTACGGGGCTCATCCCGCCGATGTGGACCAAGGACGCAGGCTACGAGCACTATATCCGCTGGGCCCTTGACGCTCCGATGTTCCTGTTCAAGCGGGGAACCGAGGTAATCGAGAACACCGGACAGACCTTTCGCAGCTTTCTCCGCCACGGGTTCCAGGGGCATCGGGCTACCGTAGGAGACTGGGAGATGCACCTCAACACCCTGTTCCCCGAAGTTCGGCTCAAGCGAACGCTGGAGATTCGGGGGGCCGATGCCCAGGGATCCTCCACCTTGATAGCACTCCCCGCCCTTTGGACCGGGATTTTTTACGATGCGCAAGCCCTCGCCGACGCTGAGGCCCTCTGTGCAAATTTCTCCTACGAGGAGGTGGCGGAAGCGAGACGACATGTGCCTCGGCTGGCGCTCCAGACCCCCTTCCGCGGAGCGACTCTGCTCCCTTTGGCTCAGCGCCTCGCGGAAATTGCAGCCGCTGGGCTTGAACGAAGGGCCAGGCTCAACGGAGAAGGTCAAGACGAGCGATGTTACCTTCAACCTCTCTTTCGTCTCTTGGAGCACGGCCAGAGCCCTGCCGATACCCTCCTGTCTGCTTGCCCCCCAGGGCCTCTTTCTCTTCCAGCCCTTCTGGAACATACCGAGCTCACCTGAGCCTCCATGGATCCTTCCAAGCTCCTCCAGATCGGCACAGTCGCCCTGGGCCACGGATTCCTCTCCCAAGAACGCTACGCAGAGGCAGTGCAGATCCTCGGCTCCCTAGGCGTCGAGGTGACTGCGGAAACCTTCTGGATCGAGGGGGGCTTCTTGGACGAAGCCACCTTTGCCCGAACCATGGACCTGCTCGAAGGTCCTCCTATGGAAACCCCGACGACCCCTTATGCCAGCGGACCTCCCGTATCTCTGCTCTCTGTTCCCTCCTCACGGCGTACCGTGGAAATTTCTGAGGCCGTGGAAGTTTCTGAGGTCGAGGTTTCTGAGGTCGAGGAAGCTCCTCAGGAGGTTCATACACGTATCGTGTGGGACCGGTCCCCCCTGGCTTCCCCTGCCTCGACGCCCCGGTCCCCCCTCGACCCTTTTGGCTCCCACCATATCCTCACCGAAAACGTCACCCCAACGCCCCCTTCCTCCCCCGACCTTTCCTCAGCGCAGCAGCCTCTCCCATTTCTTCCTAGCACCAACCCACTCCGCTATCGGACCGAACGTCTCTTTGGGTCAGGGGGTATGGGAGAGTTCTACGAGTGTACCGACGCGGTGCTTGGCCGCCGGGTTGCTATCAAGCGACTCCGCCCCGAAGCTCTTGAGGATCACCTTGCCATCGCGATGCTGGAGCGTGAAGCCCGCGTGATAGGCTCCCTGGAACACCCCAACATTATTCCTGTCTACGACGCTGGCTACATTGAGCAGGCGGGGCCGTTCTATACCATGCGCATGGTGGAGCGCCCCTCCCTGGAAGTTCTTCTGCGCAAACTCCGCGAAGGGGATCCGGCCACCAGCGCTGAGTTCACTCTCGGCAAGCTGCTTCGCGCCTTCGTCCAAGTATGCGGTGCAATCGAGCATGCCCACAGTCGTGGCGTCATCCATTGTGATCTGAAGCCTGCCAACATCCTCCTTGGCTCCTTCGGGGAGGTTCTCGTTGTCGACTGGGGCATGGCTCACAGCCCCAACGAGGTGAACGCTTACCAGGGCGGTACCCCCGGCTACATGGCCCCTGAGCAGTTCCAAGGCCGCCCCGTCGACCACCGCACCGACGTATATCCGCTTGGCGCTATCCTCTACGAGATCCTCACCCTGCGCCAAGCATTTACCAGCGCTCTCCTCTCACTACCCGAATCGACCAGCGTCGCCCCATTCACCCCAAAGCACGCGCCCCTGAACGAAACATCCCCGACGAGCTAGCAGACGCAGCCCTACGCGCCCTCGAACTCGATCCCCAAGCGCGCTTCCCTTCTGCAAGCGCTTTCGGTGCCGCTATCGAAACTTTTCTCGAAGGAACTTGGGAGCGCGAGCGCCGGGAACAGCGCGCTCGGGAACTCACTGAACAAGGCGATCTGCTCGCGGACAGCTATGAAGAGCTCCTCGAATCTCGCCCCGAGCGCATTGCTGAGGTCAACCATCTGCTCAACCATACCCCTCCCTGGGAGTCCCCCGAAGCCAAGCAGCCCCTCTGGGATGCAGAAGATCGCCAAATGGTCCTTGATGCCCTTTGCATTCGGACCTTCCAGTCCGCCGTCTCCACCTACGAGCAGGCCCTCGAAGAAGTGCCCTCTTTCGAGCCTGCACGCCGTGGGCTGGCGCGTCTCTACCGGGCCGAGCTTCGCCGTGCCCATGAACGTCGCAACGACTTTGACCGAGTCTACTTCGAGGGACTCCTCAAGCAGGTCGACCCCAGCCCCTCCGCCGGCGGAACTACCCTCCGCGTTGACACGCTCCCGGAGCCAGCCGAAGTGATCCTCGGTTACATCCAAGAGAACGGACGACGCCTAGGGGTCATCCGAGAGGAGCCCCTGGGCCCTACCCCAGTTCATGTCGAGGGACTTCCTACCGGCAGCTACCTGCTCCGCCTATTTCGTCCGGGTTTCGCAGACGTGCTCTGCCCCATCCTGCTGCGACCTGGCAAGGAGCTGGTTCTCACCGTCAACCTAAGCAACAGCAGCCCCAAGCCTGGCGAGGTCTTTATCCCCGGGGGCGTAGCCCTCCTGGGTGGAGACGAAACCAACCTCCATGGTCGTGACCTCCATGAGATCGACGTCCCTCCGTTCTATATCTCCACCTTTCCCGTCTCCTTCCAAGAATACCTTGAATTCCTTACGGCCATCTTTGCTATCGACCCTCGGGAGGCCCCCCGCTATCTACCCCAACACACCGACGGTACCCCTTATTGGGTCTAGACTGGTGAAGGTATCGAGCCTACGCACAACCTCCTCCGCTGGAACAACGACCTCGAATACCTCCTCTCTCTCCCTGCCTTCGGTGTCGATCTGGCTTGCGCTGAAGCCTACGCCCGGTGGAAATCGGAAAGTACCGGCCGCCAGTACCGCCTCCCCACAGAGGACGAATGGGAGAAAGCCGCCCGTGGCACCGACGGACGTCGCTATCCCTGGGGTGATCGCTTCGACGCTTCCTTCTGCAAGATGCGTGAGTCTCGCCCCAACCTCCCCGCTCCAGAGCCCTGCGGCACTTTCTCCGCAGATGTCTCCCCCTACGGCGTTCGTGACATGGCTGGCAGCATCGCCGAGTGGGTCTTGCCCCCCGACCCTTCCCAGGGCCTCCTCTCCCAGATCGCCTCCCGTGGGGGGGCTTGGTGTGATTGGCGTGTCGACTGCTCTCTCGGTGCTCGTCGTGCCTACTTCCTGGAAGAACGCTCCGCCCGCGTTGGCTTTCGCCTAGTCCGCGAGGCCCCAGTGAACCCCCGCGAATTAGCAAGAACACTCCAGATATTTCCAGAACCAGGGCTCTTCAGGGAACAGGCTTCCCCCTAAGTCCTCAGCGCCTGCGAGGAACAATGGCAGCCAGGTGTCGCCCGCTCCTAACACCATCCCTCCGGAAAGAAAAGAACCGCTCTGGCTCCTGAAAGGTACACCCTGGCACAAGGTCGATACACTCTACCCCTCCTCGCCGCAGCTGCCAGGTAACCAGCTGGCCCAGATCCCCGTGGGGCTTCTTCCCTGGCATCCGGCGTACCACAGCTTCCCCCGGCGCAGCCTCCTCCATCTGAACGGCTACCTCCTCCCCGATCTCGAAGGCATCGGCAGAAAGATGTGGGCCAACAGCAGCCAGCAGCCAAGGAGAGGACGGCGCAGCGGACCGAAGCGCCTCCACCGCCTGAAGCACAACCCCGGCAACGGCCCCGCGCCATCCTGCATGCACCGCACCTACGAACCCCGACCGCGCATCCGCCAGGAGCACCGGCACGCAGTCGGCTACACGCACGCCGCAGGCAACCCCGGGGCTCCCCGACAGCAGTGCATCCCCCTCGACCTGCAGCAGCGCTTCCCTCGACTCCTCTCCTGTGATGAGAACGACACGAGTCCCATGAACCTGGGAGAGTAGGTACAATTTTTCAACAGGGATACCCAGGAACCCGGCAGCGATGGCCAAGTTGCGGTGAACGTTCTCCTCCACGTCGCCCGTACTAGCCGTGAAATTCAGGGTTGCATGGGCCCCCCGGCTCACGCCACCATGGCGGGTAAAGAAAGCATGGGCAAATCCCTCTGAGGCCAGCAAAGGTGACATGAGCACGCGCAATGAATTGACGCCTTCCTCCATTTGACTCTAGCCCTTTCCCTTGGAACTACGATGGCTCAGGCGCGCCCCCCCGACCCTTACCTTGGACGAGAAATCGCTGGGGGCAAGTATCGCATCCTTCAGAAGATCGGCTCCGGGGGCATGGGTACGGTCTACAAGGCGATGCAGCCCAACATCGACCGCATGGTCGCCATCAAAATCCTTCACCCTAAGCTCGTCAACCGGAAGGATCTTGTCTCCCGCTTCAGCCGCGAGGCGAAGGCACTCGGCCACCTCTCGCACCCGAATACGGTCAAGGTCTTCGATGACGGTGTGCTTGAGGACAACTCCCTCTTTATCGTCATGGAGTACCTGGAGGGCCGCAACCTCAACCAGATCGTCCGCACCGGCGGCCCTATGCCTGTGGAGCGCGCTCTTCCCATCCTGATGCAGGTCTGCGGCGCTCTCAACGAGGCCCATCAGCGGGGGATCGTCCACCGAGACCTCAAGCCCGAAAACATCTTCCTCAGTACCCAGGGCGGCATCAAAGATTTTCCCAAGGTTCTCGATTTTGGTTTGGCCAAAGTCACCGAGCAGGAGATGCGCCCTGGAAGCATCATCCTCACCCAGGAGGGCATGGTCTTCGGAACCCCTGAGTTCATGTCTCCCGAGCAGGCCCAGGGCAAAATCCTCGACGCCCGTAGCGATATCTACTCCCTAGCGGTCATCCTCTACGAGGTTCTTACCGGAAAGCTCCCCTTCGATGCCAAGACTCCAATGGAGTACATCCAGCATCATGTGATGACCCCTCCCATCCCTCTCCACGAGCGGGTGCCTACCGCCGGCTTCCCCCCTGCCTTGAGTGAGGTCCTCAACCGAGCGCTGGCCAAGAACCCGGATGACCGTTACCAGACCGCCGCCGAGTTTGCTCAGGCCCTCGAACCCTTCGCCCAAGGCAAGAACCCAATCTCAGCTCCCCTACCTTACCCAGTGCCTTCCTCCTCGGCACCAGTCGTCATCCCTTCGAGCAACCCCTCCAGCGCCCTCACTCCAGCCCCCTCTCCTGCTGCCTCCAACACCAAGCTCCTTGTCCTCGTTGCCACCGCTTGCCTCCTGGTTGGCGCCGGCCTCGCCGTGCTAGCCATGAAATTTCTTTGATCCAGGCGACGGGTAGGTATGGTTGCAAGGGTGCTGGGTTAGGCGACGCAGAAAATGGAGGCGCCCGTTCGGTGGGAGGAAAGCCATCACACCGAAACCCGGAGCCGGAGGTGGCGCAGAAGAAGAAGCCGATGCCAAGGTAGCTGTAGGCCAAAGGACTCCAGGCAAGGTTCAGGTAAGCTCGCCGAATGCAGAGCGAACCACTACGGTGGACTGAGATCTGGGGTCTCTTGCCAGTGTACCAGCGCCTCATGGAGACGCATATGTTGCTCCGAGGAGGCGAGGGGACACCGCCAACTCGCTTCGATCGCACGGCACTCCGACAGCTCTTGCGGCTGCCAGGGTGGCGGATCTGGCGAGGAGAGCGGCTCTACGGACGTCGCATCCCTCTATCCAACCTGTTCAACCGGACACCAACACCAGTGGAGGAGGGTTGGAGTGTGAGGATCACCCAAGTCCGGGACTTCCGGGCAGGGCGTCTGACCTACGACAGCCATAACGGGACCGACTTCGCCACACCGCCGGGGACGAGGGTGGTGGCAGCAGCCCCGGGTGTGGTGCGGCGGATCTCCAGTGAGTTCCACCGGGGTGGCCTCAAGATCTTCCTGGACCATGGAGGCGGACTGGCAACGACCTCGAATCATCTAGCGCGAGCGCTCGTTCGCGTAGGGGAGCGGGTGGTGCGAGGCCAGGTGATCGCACTCTCCGGTTACAGCGGTATCGACGGATTTGCCACCTTCCCTTTCGGCATCCCTCATGTCCACTGGAATGTTTGGCTCAACGGTGAGAACGTCGATCCCTTCGCGGAACCGGGGGAAACTTCCCTATGGTTGGACGACAACGATCCGAGGCCGTACCGGGGTGGTGAACCGGAGGAGATCCCGGAGAGCGACTGGGACGAGGAGGCCATCCGTAGATATACCGCCGCATGCCGCTCCATATCCTCCCGACGGGAGATCACAGCGGCGATGACCCTGGAAGAGCAGGCATTCGCCCTGATGTTCCATATGAACTATTATCCGACGCGCTTCTCTGAGCGAGGGAGCATCTACCGGACCAAGCACCCCCGAACTCCCCGCTTTACGCTTCCCTTTCACCCGGACGACTACGATGGCATCGTCTTCCCACCAGAGTGAGTAGCGAAGGCAACCGGTGCCCATTGGGAAGCCAACGAGCCCTCGAGCAGCTTACTCCTCACGGATCGGAGGCGCCTCAGGGACATCGTCGGTAAGGCCCCCCTCGGTTTCGGGAGCTCGTCCGTAAGGGGAGACAAAGGCGATGGTGGGAGGAGGCGGGTCACCATGCAACTCAAGCTGGGCCGCACACCAGAGCTCCTCGTAGACCAACGCCTCGTATTCTTGGTCGGTGGTCTTTCCCGGATACTTGTCGATCTTGCTGTCGAGGATCTTGAGATTGGCGCGGATGGCCACCGGGTCGAGGCTTTCCTTGGAGGCATAGCGATCGGTGAGAACGTAGGCATGGTCGTGGGAAACCTCGATGAAGCCCCAGCCTACGGCACAGGAACCGGTCGTGCTGCCCTTGCGCCAGGAGAGGATCCCAGTACGCAGCGCGGCAAGGATTGGCAGGTGCCCCGGAAGTACGCCGAACTCACCGGCCACACTGGGAGCGGTAAGCTCATCGACTTGTTCCCGAAGCTTACGGCCCTCGGGGGTAACGATCTCGAGGGTGAGGGATGCCATCACTTCTTCCCTGCTTCCTCGGTGAGCTTCTTGGCCTTAGCCTTGGCCTCCTCAATGTTACCGACCATGTAGAAAGCCTGCTCTGGGAGGCCATCGAGAGCACCAGAGAGGATCTCCTCGAAGCCCGCAATGGTTTCCTTGAGGGGGACCAACTTACCGGGGGAGCCGGTAAACTGGGCAGCGACAAAGAAAGGCTGGGAAAGGAACTTCTGGATTTTCCGAGCGCGGCTGACGACCAGCTTGTCGTCCTCGGAGAGTTCATCCATCCCAAGGATGGCAATGATGTCCTGAAGATCCTTGTACTTCTGAAGGGTCTGCTGCACCTTGCGAGCCACGTTGTAGTGGCGCTCGCCAACCACCTGGGGATCGAGCACGGTCGAGGTAGAGTCGAGAGGATCAACGGCCGGGTAGATCCCCAACTCGGCAATGGCACGGTTGAGCACCGTGGTGGCGTCGAGATGGGCGAAGGCCGTGGCCGGGGCGGGGTCGGTGAGGTCATCGGCGGGGACATAGATGGCCTGCACCGAGGTGATGGAGCCCTTGTTGGTAGAAGTGATGCGCTCTTGGAGACCGCCCATCTCCGTCGACAAGGTGGGCTGGTAGCCGACGGCGCTGGGGATACGACCGAGGAGTGCTGACACTTCGGAACCCGCCTGGGTAAAGCGGAAGATGTTGTCAATGAAGAGGAGAACGTCCTGGTTCTCTTCGTCCCGGAAGTACTCAGCCACCGTCAGTGCCGTCAAGGCAACCCGGGCACGGGCCCCTGGAGGCTCGTTCATTTGACCGTAGACCAGTGCCGCCTTGCTGATGACCGGCGCACCGGACTCCAGCAGCGACTCGCTCATCTCGATCATCAGGTCCGTTCCCTCGCGGGTGCGCTCCCCAACGCCAGCAAAACACGATACACCACCGTGAGCCTTGGCCACATTGTTGATCAGCTCCATGATGAGCACGGTCTTGCCGACACCAGCGCCACCGAACAGGCCAATCTTGCCGCCCTTACGGTAGGGGGCCAGAAGGTCGATGACTTTAATCCCAGTCTCGAAGATTTCGACCTTCGTGCTCTGCTCGGTGAATTTTGGTGCCCCCTTGTGGATCGGAGCATACTTCTTGGCGTTGACCGGACCTGCCTCGTCCACGGGCTCTCCTACCACGTTGAGGATACGCCCGAGACACTCGTTGCCCACCGGTACCATGATGGGGTTCCCCGTGTCCTTGACCAAGGCTCCTCGTACCAGGCCGTCGGTGGAGTCCATGGCGATGGTTCGCACAGTGGACTCACCCAAGTGCTGGGCGACCTCGAGAACCAGGTTATCCGGCTGGTCTGAGATACTTGGGTTGGTGACCCGAAGAGCGTTGAGGATCTGGGGGAGCTTACCAGGCGGGAACTCGACATCCACAACAGGCCCGATCACCTGGGTGATCTTGCCGGTCGCGCCTGTCGAAACGGTCATTTGAGTCATCGGCTACGGTGCCTCCGGGGGCGCTCTCTAGTGGCATCTCCCTCGAATTTCCACAACGAACCGCAACAAGCCCTGTTTCCACGGAGGATTCTCTAGAGATTTCCCAAGCACTGGACGTTCGGAAGCTTACGGCAGCAAGGCAGCTAGGGCAGTTACGCTTAGGCCCAATTGACC
>JANWXX010000620.1 GCA_025057345.1 Polyangiaceae bacterium
ACCATGGCTTTAGGTGGCTTCGCGTAGAGCCGAGTAGCCATGTCTGCTGGTCCGTCGTTCCCTACGAGCCAGGGTTCCTCAACGATGGTTCCCAGGGAAATCGCTGCCTTCGGATCCAGCTCCTTGATCATGTCGTAGATAGCTATCGCCGCAGTAACCGCCGCTTGGAGAGAGGCCGCAGGAAGAAAGGCACCATCCCACCCGCTCACATGTGCCTGCCAGAGCATAGCGCCAGGTTGATCCAGAACCCCCCAATCCAGCTCAATGGGCCCAACCTCAATATCTGCTTGGAGGTCAAAGGTTTCGTTTGCCTTCCTAGCTGCACGTCGCCCGGCCCCCCGTGCCAGTACAAGGGCTCGCCCCTGAAGGAACTCGGCGCTCATGATCTGTGCGAAGACATCAGGGCGCATGCGAAGCTCGCACCGGGCTACGGCGCCGGCCCAGGCCCCCCGACGCCGCTGAAGTTTGCCTTTCTGTTCCAGGTCATCCAGGGCCTTCCAGAGCAGGCGAGTGTTGTAGGCGAGGCTGGCGAGTACGAAACGGTCGAGGTTGGAGAGTGCAGACCACTCAGCTACTGGGATGGCGCGCTGGGGCCCTAGTGCCCGGAGCAGCGCTTCAGGAACCTCGTTCCCAGGAGGATCGACGGAGCGGCTCACCAGCTTGAGTTGGTTAGCTGGGATGGCATTAGCGATGGTACGTACCGCCAAGATGTCGACCCGATCTCGCTGTCCTTCCTCGGTGAGCGTTTGTCGCGCAGCGAGATCAAGGCGGAGCCACCCCTTCGGGGTTGTGAGGATGCCGATGGACTGGAGTGCCCGGAGTGCCGCAAAGGGGGGCCGTGCCAGGTCGGCACCGATTTCCTCAAAGGGGTAGATTCCAGGGGGAGGAGTACCTTCAGCCACTGATACCGTCTATACCTTGGGTGAAAGAGGAGAGTGCTGCATAGCGTCGCAGGTGGTGTTCCTCATCCCCAAAGAGGGACATAAGTACCTGCATTCGCTTGAAGTAAAGGCCCACATCGTGCTCGTCCGTAATCCCGATACCACCGAAGAGCTGGATGGCCTGCCGCGTAACAAAGGCGCCGCTGGAGGAGAGCTGAGCCTTTGCCGCCGAGATCGCCCCCTGCCGCTCCTCCTCGTTCTCGTCCCCTACCTTGATCGCTGCCATCAGGGCGGTCGCCTTGCTTAGCTCAGTCTCCACGAACATCTCCACGCTTCGATGCTGAAGTGCTTGGAATGTACCAATTTTCACCCCGAATTGCTCCCTTGTTCTGAGGTAATCACAGGTCATTTCCAGCACTGTCCGGTTGATTCCGGCCCCTTCCGCGCAGGCAGCTGCCGCCCCCTCGTCCAGCACACGCTCCAGTATAGCAAGCCCATCACCCTCTGCTCCCAGCCGATGCCCCTCTCCCACCCTTGCCCCTGCAAGCCGGACGATTCCAGCTTTTTGCCCGTCCAAGGTGCTGATCGTCTGCACGGACATTCCGGGAGTGCCCCTGTCCAGGGCAAAGAGCGACAAACCGCGTCGCTCCCCGGGGGTACCTCCGGTACGCGCAGCTACCAGGATCACGTCCGCAGCATGGCCGTTGAGCACGAAGGTCTTCTCGCCGTACAGCTCATAGCTATCCCCAGACCGCTCAGCCCTGGCCTCCGTAGCTGTTAGGTCGTAGCGCGCCCGCCGCTCTCCGTAGGCCAATGCCAGGGTCAGGTCACCGGCCACCGCCGGGGTCAGCCATCGTTGCTTCTGCTCGTTGCTTCCGAGGAGCTGGAGGGCCCTGCCCGCAAGCACCACAGTTGCCAGGTAAGGCTCAGGAACCAGGGTAGTCCCAAGCTGCTCCAACACCAGTGCTACCTCGACGAAGGTTCCACCGAATCCCCCTACTTCCTCTTCGAAGGGGAGCCCAAGCCAACCAAGTTCTCCCATCTTCTTCCAGACCTCTCGGCTGTATCCTACTGGGTCTTCTCGGAGCTTACGAGCCCGGGATACCGGGGATTCGCGCCGCACGAAGTTCGCCACCGTATCGACGAGAAGCTGTTGCTCTTGTGTAAGTTCGAAGTTCATCGTTCACTTCCCGGTCGGCAGGCCAAGGATCAGCTTGGCGATGATATTCTTCTGAATCTCGTTTGATCCGCCATAGATGGTCGCAGCCCGGACGTAGCAATGGTTCGAC
>JANWXX010000621.1 GCA_025057345.1 Polyangiaceae bacterium
GTGCGATGGCGAGATCAACGGGCTCTGGCTCCTCTGGCTCCTTTTCCTTGCTGGGTGTCTCCTCTGTTGGAACCGCCGACACGCATCCGGCGACCACTGGCGCCTGCTGCGCCAGCCCGGCGGAGGTAGCCCCCCGAAGCGAGGTTGGTGGAGAGTGGGTGGGAGCAGCCCGACGGATGTCCGTCGTAGTTGTTGAAGACCCCACGGGAGGAGCCACAGGGTTCGCGAAGCGAGGAGGTGGGGCGAAATCCTGCTCGTCCGTCAAGGACATTCCCTTCCGTGAGCAGGCCTGCCCCCCCACCAAAACGATGACGAGCAGGACCAAGACATGGACCGCCAAGATGCGTCGGGAAGGCATTCCCATGGCTTTAGGGTAGACGACCTATCCCCCGGAGAACAGGCGAACCCGTATGCTATTCGGTTGCGGAGGGCTCCCGGTTGAGAGCTACTGTCTGCCATGACGAAGCAAAGCTTCCGAGTACTGGTCATCGGGGGAGGCATTGGCGGGAGAGCAGCAGCAGCCTACCTGCGCCAATCAGGACATCATGTGGTTCTCCATGCCGAGAGCTCCGGCACCCGTGCCGGGGTTTACCTCGCGGCGAACGGTGCCCGTGTCCTCGCGACGCTCGACCGCCAGGTGCTGACCCAAGGCATCCCTATCGAGGGCCTGGAGGTTCGCGATCACCAGGGCGAGGTGGTTTCCACCGAGGACTACCGGGATGCACACACGGAAGGAGGCGGTCCTGTTGGTCTACCTCGTAGCGTGTTGGAGTCCAACCTCCGCGCTGACGGAGTGGATGAAGTGGCTAACGTGAGTATCCTTTCGCTTAGTGACGACGGAGTACGTTCCAGCCACGGCGACCACGATCTGCTGGTTGTCGCTGATGGCCCCGGCTCCGAGCTACGTCGCCGTTGGATAGGCGAAGAACCCTTCCGAACCACATCTTCCACACTGTTCCGCTTCGTCACTCATGCCACCGGTGCCCCCCGGCGTGTGCGCATCTTGGGCAATAGAGCCCTGGCCATTCACTATCCGATCTCGGCGATTGAGCGGTACGTCTCCGTTGTCGTCGCGGAAGCCGAGGCAGATCCCACGGTGCTCCGGGATGCTCTTGGCCCTGCCGGAGCCTTGCTCCTCGCCGGCATGGTTCCCGAAACCCTCCAGAAGACACCACTGATCGAAGGGCTAGCCAGCCCCTGGTACCGGGGCACCGTCGTGCTCCTTGGGAGCGCTGCCCATGCCCTCCATCCCACCCTCGGGCAAAGTGCTGCCATGAGCATCGAGGATGCCCGTGCCTTGCAAATCGCTCTGGATCGTTCCGCCTCCCTAGCCGAGGCCCTTTCCTGTTTCGAGGCCCTACGCCGCGAGCGCGTTACTGCGGTCTACTACGCTGGTTGGGAGCAGGCCGGGGCGACTGCCAAGAAGAGCAGCCTTGCTACCGCCTTCCGAGGGCTGCTTCACAAGGTTATCCCTTCTCTGTCGCCTGAGCGTAAGCTGGACGCTCTACTCCTCGGTGGGGGCTCCTTGGAGCAGCTTCTCTCCCATCGCCCTGAGCTCGCGCCCCTCACCCCGGAAGCCTGGAACGTGCTCCGTTTCCTAGTGAAGATCGGCCAAGTCGACGGACGCTTCGACGACACCGAGCGGGCTTTCGCACGGGCTTGCCTGATGGAAACCGGCCATGAGGTTTCCAGCAAAGATTTGGAACATCTGGAGGTGGAAACCCGCTTCCGAAGTACAAGCGATATCGTCCAACCCTTCCAGGATCGCCCCATAGAAGATCGGGAACGCCTGATCAGGATGGGTGTACTGCTTGCCGCCGCCAGCGGACGGGTCACCGCTGACGAGCATAAGGCTCTCCGGGAAGCTGCTGCCGCCCTCCAGATTCCCCGCGAAACCCTCGATCACCTCGTCAAGGAAGCCATTGAGGCCCAGGGGTGACCTCCCCCGTTGTCGCGGGGAGGCGGCGGTACCTATGCTGCCCCAGCGATGACGACGGCCTATTTGGACCACCTCCGCAGCGAACTTCAGGCACTGCGGGAAGCGGGGCTCTTCAAAAGCGAGCGAGAGATCAGCACAGAGCAAGGGGCAGTGATCCGGGTCTCAGGAGGTCCGGAGGTACTGAACTTCTGCGCCAACAACTACCTAGGGCTATCAAGCCATCCGGAGGT
>JANWXX010000622.1 GCA_025057345.1 Polyangiaceae bacterium
TAACAGCCCGATATTCCTCAACATTCCTGGGTGGGTGCGTAACCCCTAACAAAGACAGGCCGTGGAATATTCTGCGTTTAGCGGAACTGACGGCACTCGTGAATGGGCCCCCGCTTGGCCTTGTCCACACAAGCAGCAAATGCTTCCTTGGCCTCTGCACGCTTGCCCATACTCATCAACGCAGTGCCCCAGTAGAGGTAGGGGTTAGCATCCTCCGGGTCATGGAGAAGAGCTTGTCTAGCTAGCTCAATGCTATCGGCATATTTGCCCATCTCCAGGGCTCGCAGAGACTTGCTGACCAGATCCTTGGCCTTGGCAGGATCCCGGACTAGCTCTGCCGCACCTGCTTCCCCGCCCTTGCCTCCAGCAGCTCCACCTATTCCGCCTCCACCAGAGCCCTCGCCTGCCCCTCCTGCGGCCCTAGCGCCTGCGGCCTCCCCGGCCCCACCGGCGCTGCCAACTTCTATGGGCATCGATACCGTAGGCGTAACGGTCATCGCCGTGATCGTCGTTGGAGCCGTCACCACGCTCACCGTCTTGACCGTGGTCATCGCAATTGATGGGACAGGCATCGGATCTTCCCGACGGAACTTCCGGCTCACCAGGCCAAGAATGCCGATGAGCATGGCCCCGCCTACAGCGAAGAGGACCACAGAGGACATCTTCTTACGACGCTGCTCTCGCTTCTGGAAGGCGTCGGCGTCGACAGGCTCGTGATCATCCCGAGAATCCCCGAGGGAGCCACGCTGGTACCTGACCACTTCCTCGGCGAGGCGGTTTCCATCGGAGAAGAAGGAGCCCGAGATGTTGGAGTCTTCCTGCGGTTGAGTCACCTCCGGGGGGCGACGGGAGCTGGGAGGAGGTGCATCGGAGGGGCTGTTGAGCTGGGGCTTTGTGTTCTCTAGCCCAGAGGCAGGTGGGGCCGGTTCCACAGCCGCGGGCTGGGGAGAAGGCAGGTCAACCGAGGATGCTTTGAGGAGACCTTCCGCAACGGCAACTGCGGCCCTCAGCTCTCCACCGCTGGGCATGGTATGAACCGATACACGGCGAGGTTCTGCTCGAGGTACGGATGGCTCTGGATCAACTTTGACAGGAGCAGAAGAGGAAACCTTGCGTACCAGGCTGAGGGCAGGCTCCTCGGAAACCGCGGGGGGTGCCTCCGAGATCTGCTTGGCCAAAGGCGTCTCGGCAACCGTGGACGGAGGCTCTTCCATGGGCCTGTGGATCTTCTTGGCTGCAGGAGTCTCGTGAGCGGTGGGAGGTACAGCGGTAGAGGGACCTGCACTGGTGGATGAGGGGGCAGGATGGAAGGGGGTTGCAGGCACGGGCTTGGCCGCGGGAGTCTGGTGGAGGGAGCTCAGTTCGCTTTCGGTGGAGGAGAGAGGAGGTTCGGACGACGAAAGAGGGATACGTGAGGGAGCACTGGTAAGCAGGTCCGGATCTGCACTCCAAGCCGAGCGCTCACCGAGGGAGGCGGGTGGGAGCGAAGGAAGCGGCTCCGGGGGTAGTGGAACCCCGTGAGGTTCATCGAGGCTGGGGACCAGGGAGTCGGGCCCAGCCGCTTCCGGATGGACGTCCCGGATGGAAAGCAATCCCTCAAAGAAGAGTTTGGTGATGGTGGACAGGGTGGACAGATCTTCGAAAGGGGACGCATCGACCACCTGCATCAGGGTACGACGTCCGTCGAAGAGGCGAAGGATACCGTTGAGTTCGTCCGGAATCTCGTTGAGTCGCTCCAAGAGCAGCGTAGGGTCCACCTCGAAGATGGTGTTCAGAGGGGGGAGCTGCTCCAGCATTCGGTGCCACTCGTCGACACGGCGCATCCCCTCCATCAGAAGCCCTTGGGTAGAGCACTCGATAATATCCTCGTTAGGGACGGTGCCAAAGTGCACCTCAAAATGGCCATTGGTCCAAAGCAAGGTCCGGTAGACCGCCTCCTCCCCACGAAGCCGACCCAGTTCTGCATCAATTACTTTGCCTTCTCGGAAGAAAATCTTGGCACCTTGACCCTGGTGCGTCAGGAGCAACACCCCCGTCTTCCTGCTGACCTCGAAGGTCTGGAGCAGGTCGATCACGGCCATGTCCTCCAAGTTCCCGGCAAAGCGAGTACGAGCGGAGGCTCCCCGATGGGCGAGGGACTCAGCGGTACGGCGGGCGAGCA
>JANWXX010000623.1 GCA_025057345.1 Polyangiaceae bacterium
AAGAATCCTCGTTGACGCCCTACTTGGTTCTGGGACTTGGGGGGGCGAGCTTGGTAGCCTCGGGGGTCTTCTTCTACTTGCGCAGCAGCGCCATCTCTGACCTCGATAGCAAGTGCAGGGGCAACCTCTGCCCAGACTCTGCCCGAGCCACGAGTGATAGTGGCAAGAACGCTACCTTGCTGGGGAACATCACCCTGGGGTTGGGGGTGGTGGGCGTTGGGGTAGGGGCGGTGATGCTTCTCACCTCTAGCTCCAGGGAGAAGTCTAGTGCTCTGCTTCATCCTCGCGGTCCATCGTGGGATGTTATGCTCCATCCTGGTCCCCAAGGCGGCGGGGCCAGCCTGGTCGGAACCTTCTGAAGGACTCCAAGGTACGGTCATCATGCGGTCTTCTCGAGCTTCTCCTCTCCTCTCCTCGCGCTTCCTTGCAGGACTGTTCTCTCTTGGCTGGATGGGCGCTGCCTGCAGTTTCCCCGAGAAAAATTTTATCCCGGATGCTCAGTTCTTTGCTGCCGGTACTTCCTCCGGGGGGACGGACTCCGCCGGAGGTTCAGGAGGCAGCGGTACCTCCTCAGGCAACGGCGGTGCAGGAGATAGCGGGGGCGCAGGAAATGGCGGGGCAGGAGCCGGTAACGGAGGAGATGCTGGCACAGGGCTCGGCGGTACCGGCGCGGGCAACGGCGGCAACACTGGCGCAGGAAATGGCGGGGTAAGCGGTGCCGGTGCTGGTGCAGGCGGAGAAGGTGGGACCGCTGGTGCGAGCGGTGCCGGTGCGGGCGGTGGGGCTGGGCAGGGTGGAAACGGTGGTGCTCCGTTTGGAGGCAGCGCCGGTTCCACCTCCTGCCATAGCCCCTGTGAAAAGGGCGGACCCATGGAGGCTTCCTGCTCTCCTTGCACAGAGGCGGTCTGTGCCAAGGCACCAGATTGCTGCAATCCGACCAAGGACTGGAGCAACTTTTGTGTCCAACTGGCCAAGACCGAGTGCGGACCCGATTGTAGCGGACTTGGGGGGGCGGGTGGTATCGGCGGGACGGGAGGCATGGGTGGTGCGGGGGAGGGAGGTGGCGGCTTCGGCGGAAGCGCGGGGGCTGGCGGCAGCAGTGGTTCGGGCGGCAGTGCAGGCTCCGGGGGCTGCAGTGATCCTCTCAATGGAAGCTGCACCTCGAATGCCCAGTGCTTCTGCGGCCAGGTTTGCAGCAAGTTCGACGAGGTGAATGCCAAGGTGTCCTGCCAGACACCCAAAGCCTCGGGTTTGGGGATCGGCGAGAGCTGCTCTGCCAACGGTTTCTGTCAGTCGAACTACTGCGATACCTTCTCGAAGACCTGCTCAATAGCCTGCAAGGGGACACTCGAGTGTGGCTCTGGGAATGTATGCGGCCGCACCTTCTTCTCCCAGACCACGTTCTACGACCAGTGCTTCAAGGGCTGCAAGAAGGATAGCGACTGCCCGAATAACATCGACGGAACCCAGGTCTGCTTCATTAAGGAGGATTATGAGATTGATACCTTGGTCTTCGCTTGTGCCTACCTCGGCTACCAAATCGGGCAGGCGCTTCCGGGGGGAGGGGTCTGGCGTGGTTTCGGCGAAACCATGGGGGCTAACGATGGTTGTTACTCAGGGCTCGGGCTGTCCAACAACCTCTGCTCCAGGGCCTGCGAAACTAGCGCGGATTGCGCAGCACCTCTGCCTAATTGCGGTGACATCAAGGCCACCAATCCCAGTGGGAGCGGCTCTACCCTCCTCAAAGGGTGCGTGCCCTGACGGTAGTGCCGATAAGGTGATAAGAGGAAGCAGGTGTTGTCGTTGAAGTGGTACGTACCGTTCGGGAGCTTAAGGAGCTCCATGCTCTGGAGGAGGTGGTATTGTAGTCCGGGTTGTCGGTGTACCAGCGGCTCCATTCGTCGCAAAGCACCCCTCCTTTCACCACCACGTCTCTGCAGGCAGGCGGCAGCTTGCCCCCGGCTCCCGCGGTCACCATCCCCCCCAGTGACTTCTAGTCCAACCTAGATCGTCCCTGCCACGCCTCCCCCTGCGACACCTCCGGAGCCCGCCTTGCCTGCTGTCCCGTCCTTAGACGGAAGCGTCGAAGCGCTGTTTCCTTCCGGGTTCTCATCGCCACAGTAAGCTCAGCAAAACAACG
>JANWXX010000624.1 GCA_025057345.1 Polyangiaceae bacterium
GTCGCTTCGTGAATCGAAGAACAGAAAGTTGGCTTAGCGAAGCTTGAGAGAGGAGAGGGCAACCAGGGCGAGGAGGATGGAGATGATCCAGAAACGGACGACCACCTTCGGCTCAGGCCATCCTTTCTTCTCAAAGTGGTGGTGAATGGGGGCCATGGCAAAGATGCGCTTGCCGGTCAGCTTAAAACTGGCCACCTGGGTGATCACGCTCAGGGCCTCGACAACGAAAATGCCTCCAAGAATGACACTCAACAGCTCGTTCTTGGTGTAGATGGCGAGCATCCCAAGACCGCCACCGAGGGCAAGGGCGCCAACATCGCCCATAAACACTTGAGCCGGATAGCTGTTGTACCAAAGGAAGCCAATACCGGCGCCCAGGAAAGCACCGCAGTAGACGGCGAGTTCACCCCCGGTCGCGTTGGGGAAGATATCGAGGTACTGCGGGAGAGTTTCCAGCTGGCCTCGGACCTGAAACAGGAAAGTGGTGCCGGCAATGTAGGACCAGATCAAATATGTCCCAGCAGCAATCATGGAAGGACCAATGGCAAGGCCATCCAGTCCATCGGTGAGGTTGACGGCATTGCTGGTGCCAATAACCACCAGCACGGCAAAGGGGAGGTAGAACCAAAGGGGGAGGACGATCGGGTGCTTGGCATAAGCCAAGAAGGGAACCGAGAGGTGGAGTCGGTGGGCCACCCAGTCAGCAGGCATATGGGAGGTGTTGAGAAAGGAGAAGCCCAAGGCTGTTCCGGCGATCAGGAGCTGGCCAAGGAGCTTATAGCGACCCGCAAGGCCCTTGGGGTTCCGATGCTTGATCTTCAAATAGTCGTCGATGAAGCCGATGACCCCATAGCCTGCAGTGACCGCAGTAGTAGCCAGTACAAAAGGGTTCTTCAGGTCAGCCCAGAGGATGGTTGGGACCAGGAGCGAAAGGAGGATAAGTGCCCCGCCCATGGTAGGTGTTCCCGCCTTGATCTTGTGCCCCTCCGGGTTATCCTCCCGCACCACTTGTCCGATTTGTTTCTTCTGCAGCTCGCGGATGAACCAGGGCGAGATCAGGAAGCTGATCAGCATCGCGGTCATCGTGGCTGCAATGATCCGGAAGGGAATGTAGCGGAGAACGTTCAAAAAGCTGAGCCATCCAGCAGCATTGCGGTAGGGGAACAGGAGTTCGTAAATCATGGAGGAGACCCGGAGGAGACTTCAGAGCACGGACCAGCCCATCGAGCCCCACCCCCCGTGACCCCTTCACCAACACCAGATCGCCCGGCTTGATCCTGGTCCGCAGCACGTTGAGAGCAGCCTCGGCATCCGAGACGAAGATCACTTCCACCCCTTGCCCTCTTGCTACTTGAGCGATCTCGGCAGCATCCCCTTGCACCGCTATCAGCGCTGCGACTCCCAGCGCTGCCGCTTCTTCCCCTACGATCCGGTGCTCCTCTGCCGAAAGGTCACCCAGCTCCCGCATCTCCCCTAGCACCGCGATCATCCGCCTTCCTTCGGCCCGTGCCAGCTCTGCCGCCGTCCTTAGGCTCGCCACTACTGATGCTCGGTTAGCGTTGTAACAGTCATCCAAAAGCACGGTACCGTCCGCAAGAGGAACCACTTGCAGCCTCCCCTCCTCACCCTCCAACCTCGTGAGGGCGTGCCGGATTGGCTCTGCCTCCAACCCTGGCCGCAACACGGCTGCCGTGAGGAGGGCAGCAGCGGCAGCATAGGCCCCTGCATCCCCCAGAAGCGGCAAAGTAAGCTCGATTTCCCTGAACACGCCTAGGTTCTTCTGAGCGCGCTCGCCAAACCGGAGCAGAACTCTAGACAGGGAAATCCCCCGGGTTTCTCGTTCCATGATCCGCAAGTCTGCATCCTCGGCAAAGCCGTAAGTGAACCAACGAGCCGCCGGGGAACGGAGCAGTTGCGCTCGCACCCGTAGGTCATCTCCGTTGCCCAGCGCCACGCCATCCCGGGCCAGGCTCGCAAACATCGATCCCTTTTCGTGAGCCACATCATCCACGGTACCGATCTTCTCGGTATGGGCCGCCGCCACCCGGGTAATCACGCCCATGTCCTGCTCAACCAAGGAACAGCCGTACGCAATCTCTCCTCGGGACG
>JANWXX010000625.1 GCA_025057345.1 Polyangiaceae bacterium
TCCTCGTCGAGTTTGCGAAAGAACTCAAAGCAGCGGAGCTTGAGCTTAGCCAGAACGAACTGCTTGGTATCCTCACCATCCGCCACGGACTCCGTGAAGTGTGCTCGGATGCTAGCGTCCACCTCATCAAGGACGTCGTGAAAGTGCTTGGTCCAGCGTCCGACAACGTCCTTGCGGGTAGCCTCATCGTCGCCGAGGGCGGCGCGGGCCCGGTGGTCAACCAGTTTGTGAATGTGTGTTCGGATGTACTCTTTCTCGGAGTGATCGAAATCACCGTCGATGTAGCCGAAGGCAGTCAGGTAATAAATGACCGCGTGCATCTGTTCTTCGGCAACCTTCGGATCGGAGCTGAACGTCAGCATACGTTCCTCCTCTTGCAGAGGGCCAGAGAGCTGGCCGACTCAGGTACGCTACAGCACCGACGAACGTTCCTACCACCTCCGCATCAGCGTCCACAGCGGAAGCCGAGGGCAGCATCTTGGGTGGAGGAAGGGAAGACTTCGAGCAGAAAGGAGGGGGGGGCGTCTCTCACCAAGCGCAGAGCAAAGGTATGATGGGGCTGGGCTGGTGTAGAAGTCCACTCGGCCAGGGAGGGCCAAGTAGCTCTACGGTCGTCGAGAGGGAGCAAGCTCAATTCGTCTCGTGTCAACAGCCGCTTCCGCTGGGACTTGCAAAAAGCGTCTGCTTGAGCTTTGTCAACGCAATTGACGGGCCTCTGCTGCGTAGAGATATCGTCGCGAAGGCAGCCCTTTCCAACCGGTCGAGCCGAGCAAAGGGCACGACCCACGCACTCCTCATAGGCGGCCACGGTAACCGGTGCGAGATCTACACACAGCACAGTACCTTCCTTGCCAGAGAGTTCAGCCATCTCCGGGCCGCAGCTCGAAGGGGGCGGGGCTTCCGGGGGAGATTCCATAGGACAGGCAGCGAGGAGCACAGAGAGGAGAAGGGGCCAGGAAGAACGCAGGAGCGCCATCGGGGAGGGCTCCATCGTTGCAGGTCCGCCCAAAAACCGATACTCGTTCTGCCCTCGGAGGACGAGGCTTTGAACGTTGACCTTTGTATCCTCGGCGCGGGCCCCGCGGGCTATGCGGCGGCCATGCGAGCCCATGACCTGGGCAAAAGCGTGGCACTCGTCGAGGCGGGGCGTCTGGGCGGCGCAGGGATCCATGCCGGTGCACTGTCGTCCAAGACCATGTGGCATCTGTCCAACGACTATGCGCTAGCCTGCCGGATCGATCGAGGGTTCCGCGCCGGTAACTTGAAGATCCGCTACGAGTCTGTGATCGAAGCGGTGAGGGAGGCAGTAGCGCAGCGTCGGGGGCTGCTGGAGCGACAGATCGCGTACCTTAGCAGGCCAGGGCCACGGGGGGGGCGAGTTGAGTTGCTCCAGGGTCGAGGGCGGTTTGTGAGCCCTCATGCGGTCGTGGTACGAAGGGACGACGGAAGTGAGCAAAGGATCGAGGCCCATCAGTTCTTGATTGCCACGGGTTCTCGGCCCCGTACGCCGGAAGGGATCACCATCGACGGCGAGCGGATCCTCACGAGCGACCACATCGAGGGAATGCCCGAGTTCCCCTCGTCGATGGTGATCGTTGGGGCCGGGGTCATTGGATGCGAGTATGCGACCATTTTCGCTAACTTCGGCAAGACCCGCATCAGTATCCTGGATCGGCAGCCTCGCATCCTGCCCTTTGAAGACGCCGATGTAGCAGAGGTGGTCGCCGGGAGCTTCGAGCAAATGGGGGTGGTGATCCATCGCCAGTCCAAGCTCCAAGAACTGAAGTTGGTGGACGATCATGTCGAGTACGTGATCACCGACGAGCATGGGGAAACCCAGACTTATCAAGTGGAGCGTGCGCTGATCTCCATCGGACGGGTTCCCAACACCGCCGGGCTTGGTCTGGAGGAAATCGGCGTGGCCCTCGACCGTATCGGAGGAGTGGTCGTCGACCAGACGCAAAGCATTTCCTTCCCGCACATCTATGCTGCCGGTGATGCCACCATGGATGTAGCCCTCGCCAACGTCGCCGAGCTAGAAGGACGCCATGCAGTCGAACGCATGTTCGGCCTGGAACCTCATCCGATCC
>JANWXX010000626.1 GCA_025057345.1 Polyangiaceae bacterium
CGAGGCGATCCGCATGGACCGGGAGGTGGAGAACCGGAGAGCACTGGTCCTAGGAGTGAGGGATCTAGCCCAAGCGAACGCTCCGCAAGCGAACCGAAGAGGCAACCGAATCGCGAACTACTGGATTGCAGGGTTCGCGGGGAGGCCTCTTCGGGATACCCAGTGCGGACTGAGGCGCTATCCGGTCAGGACAACGCTGAGCCTGGGGGTACGGGGATCGAGATTCTCCTTCGAGAGTGAAGTGGTACTTCGTGCGGTATTCCGCGGGGTACCGCTGGTCGAGGTTCCCGTAGAGGTGCTTTACCCGGAGGACAGAACTTCGCACTTTCAAACGATACTTGACCCGCCAAGGATCATTGGCGCCACGGTAAGAACCCTCTTGGAGGAGCGAGGTGGGTGGTGGTTTGTTCGTGAGTTTGCAAGACTTGCCTTGAAAAAATAAGCTAGCTTTCCCCTGTGAATACTAGGCTCTCTATCCTCACCGCGGTGAGCGACCCACGGGCCTTGTATGCCCTCGGCACCGTACTTGTTCTGCTGATCCTGCTAGGGCTGGTGCGTTGGTGGCGAAACAGGAGCGACAACGATCCTCTCCCAGCGCGGGACCCGAAATGCATTTGGCACAGCGAGGTGATCGCCGTCGAGCGTGTCTACGACGGCGATACCTTCTTTGCTCATGTGAAGGGGCACAAGCCCCTTGACGGCAAGGCGGTAGGGGTCCGTCTACGGGGGATCGACACCCCAGAGATCAAGGACAGACGACCTGCCGTCAAGAAGAAGGCGGAGGCAGCCCGGGCCTATCTTGAGGCAGAGTTGCGCCAGGCGAAGAAGATCCACCTCTACAACGTGAGTATGAACGACAAGTACGGACGGATGCTGGCCACAGTATTCTGCGACCGAAAGGACGTAGCCCGCCGAATGCTGAAGAAGCGGCTCGCAAAGCCTTACGACGGAGGAACCAAGAAGGCGTGGTAAACCATGAGCCACCGGGCCTTTTCCTGGGAACCAGAAAACGCCTAGAGCGTACTAGAAACCAACGTGCGTCCTTCCGGCCGACATCCTTATCGATCTCTCAACACCCCTTCTTGGGGCACCGCTGACCCTCGGAGTCGCCTGCGAAGATCGTCCCGCAGCCGCCCTCCTCCTCGCCGTCCACTCCAACGCCACCCTCTTCGACGGCGCCACCCTCCGTGTCGAGGTTCTCCGCGAGAAGCAGTCCTCATTTGCCCAACTCTACTCCCTCCCCGCCCAGGCTAGCCTCCCTGGCACCCTCACCCTCAAGGACATCGATCTTGGTGAGGGCACTCCGATCAAAATCAAGCTGGAGCTGCTTCCGCGAGGCACTTCCTTCCCCTTCATCCGCCGCTCGGCTTCCCTCAGCTTCGTCAAGGAACGCACCAAGTTGCTTCACTTGCGGCTCAACCAGGATTGCCTCAACAAGGAATGCATGGACGGGTTCACTTGCGACGGCAGCGTGTGCATCCCTGAAACCGTAGATGCTTCCACCTTGCCCAACGCCAAAGGAGATCCCTTCGCTGAAGAGGAGGACGTGGGGGCAGGCGGTCTGGGTGGGGCTGCAGGAGCACCGTCCGGCGGCCAGGCAGGAGACAACCCAGGAGGGCAGGCAGGCACCGTATCGGGCAACGCAGGAGCCGGAGGGGAGAGTGGTGTGAGCGGCAGCGCGGGGACAGACGCCGGAAGAGGCGGGAGCAAGGGAGGAACCGGGGGCCAAGGAGGGAACGCCGGCGAAGGAGGTACTCTCTGGACAGCCCCGGCCTTCTTGGGTCTCCACATCGTCGGTGTAGCTGCTGAGGGGAACCATCTCTTCTTTGTCACCACGACTTTCCAGAAAGGCACAGGAGCAATCCAGTCCTGCGACGTCTCGAAGAATCGCAACGATCCCAAGAAGCTCCTTACAGGACTCGGGAAGCCGGGGCAGATCGTCGCCAGAGGGAGCACCATCGTATGGACCGACGACAATGGACCCTCGGGCTCGGGAATCTACATAGGGGTTACGCACCCACCCAGGAATGTTGAGGAATATCGGGCTGTTACCCTCCGATGGCCACATCCAAGGACAAG
>JANWXX010000627.1 GCA_025057345.1 Polyangiaceae bacterium
AAGAACCACCGGAGCCCAGGAATTGCCGGCACGACACGATGAAGCGACACCAGATCGTCCCCCGGAGCACCAAACCCATGGCAGAGGAGGAGCGCAGGTCCGTCGCCGCCCCCATCACCGTCCGTACCTCCTGCCGCTCGGACCCTTAGCGCCCCCAAAGTCAACAATTTCACGAGGTGCCCCCTAGGGTGATCGAGCGACCGAGCTTCTTGGACAAAACCATGGCGAGGGCGTCGTGGAGTTCCTCATGGGGGGGCTTATTGCTCACCCAGCGAGTACCGTCTTCCGTGGGGTCGAAATGCCAGGCAGCTCGCTCCGCGGCCATCCAGATCTGGCGGGCAGCACGGTGGCTGTTGACCACGTAATCGGGGCCTTCCTCAAAGGAAATTTTCAGTACACCAAGCTCAAGTTCCGCCTCAATGTCGAGGGCATCAAGGGCATCCCGCAGATTCCGTAGCGTCTTATCAGCAAGGAGATCAAAGTGCGCTTCGTCCATGCCTGGACCCTACCACGCCCCTCAGCTTCCCTCGACCATGCGGTGGCAAGAGCCCCCGTGGGTCACAACCCAACCTGCGGATCCATGGAGAGACCAAGGATCTGGGCGCGGAGCGGACCGACGAGGCAGGTAGAGCCCGTGACAATGACCAGGCCGCTACGACCTACCTTCCGACGCGCCATGGAGAGGGCTTCCGCAGGAGACAAGGCGACTTCTCCCGCGAGGTGTCCCTGAAGTGCGATCGGATCCGCAGGGGTTCGTCCTCCTGGGGGGGCTACGTAGACCCTGTGTCCTGCGAGGGAACCCATCCGATCGAGCATGGCACGCCAGTTCTTGTCGGCCATGGCCCCGAAGATCAGCGCAATATGTCGTCGTGGGATGCTCATGACCAAGCTTATGAGGGCGTTCTTGAGGGCCAGAGCACCATCGGGATTATGGGCGCAGTCCAGGAGCACATACCCCTCGGAGGTTTCAAGCAATTCGCAGCGCCCTGGCCATCGGGTTTCCGAGAGGCCCTGGATGATGGCTTGAGGCGGTAGGTGGAAGACCCGAGCGGCAGCCACCGCACAGAGAGCGTTCTGTCGTTGAAATGGCCCTGGCAACGAGGGCGGGTAGCTATTGAGGTAGTGCTGCTCCTCCGGGCCAGTGGCTTCATAGACGGTAGCGCCAAGGGATTGGGCGACTTGTTGGACCGTCTCCAACGCATCAGGGTGAAGACGACCTACGATCGCTGTGGTCGAAGGACGGAGGATACCTGCCTTCTCCCTGGCGATATGGCGAAGGGTGGGACCCAGAATCTCCATATGATCGAAGGCGATCCTGGTGATGATAGGAACGGCATGGCCCTCGGCGATGTTGGTGGCATCAAGGCGTCCACCAAGCCCAACCTCAAGGACGGGGAAGTTAACCCCGCAGATGCGGAAAGCGAGGAAGGCAGCAAGAGTAGCGACTTCGAAGAAGGAGAGATCGGGACCGGCCTTGATGGCTTCGGAGAGGCAGTGGGCTAGAAGATCATCAGGGATAGGATGGCCATCGATCTGAATGCGCTCGGCGAAGCGGCAAAGGTGCGGAGATGTATAAAGGCCGACCCGAGCCCCTGCAGCACGACCCATGGTAGCAAGGAAAGCCGCCGTGCTGCCCTTCCCGTTGGTCCCCGCGATGTGAGCATAGGCAGAGAAGCGATGAATATCGCCGAGGCGGCGAGCAGCGTCGAGCACCCGGTCAAGGCCCAGGGTGATCCCGCGAGGGGTCAGGGCGTAGAGCTGTCGGAGTACAGTGGGGAGGTCGATGGTCACGGTCGCGACCTCCTGAGATGACGCAGGAGCAGGGCCAGGCGAGAGGCGAGTTCCAGGCGAGGGACGATGAGGTCGATCATCCCATGATCGAGGAGGAATTCAGCCCGCTGGAAGCCTTCAGGGAGTTTCTGTCGGATGGTTGTCTCGATGACCCGGGGGCCCGCGAATCCAATCAGCGCCTTGGGCTCGGCTAGGTGGACATCACCCAGCAGAGCGAAGCTCGCGGCAACACCTCCGGTGGTAGGATTGAGCAACACG
>JANWXX010000628.1 GCA_025057345.1 Polyangiaceae bacterium
CACTGGAGCCCTAGGGCTAGGAGGTTTGGATCGTTCTCTGCCATCTGAAAACCCTTCTCGTAGTGAGGCCAGGCCTCCTCCGCTCGATGGAGTCGGCACAAGGTGTCGCCCAGGTAGACGTGAGCCATAGGCCACTGGGGAGCGAGTTCTAGGGCGACCTTGTTAGCATCCAGCCGGATGTCGAGACGCCCGCGGGCTCCCCACATCACCGAGTAGTTGAGATGTGCTTTGGCGCTCCGGGGGACGGCTTGGCGTGTAGCAGTCCAGAAGATGAGATCATCTCGATAGTCACGGCTGTGTTGGAATGCCTTGCCGCATTGGAAGGTGAAGAATAGAGCGAAGAGGCCTACCGCAGGCGCCCCCTCTTGCAGGTGCTTCGTCCTCTGGAAAAGCCAGGTGAAGAAGGCCATCAGCACTAGTGTCGACCCGATCACCGGGAAGTACCAGAAGCGCTCGGCTCGCACTGTCGGCAAGAGCACCGGGATGTTGGAGTGAGGGAAGTAGCTGACCACGACCCAGGTCATTCCCAGGGCTGCCAGCAGCAGTAGCTTCTCTCCCTCGGGCAGCTCGAAGGGTTCGCCTCGTCTTTGCGTCTGTGCTCGCAGTGCTCGCTCACGCAGCAGGGAGTGGACCCAGAGGACTAGCGACGCGAGGGGAGGACACGCCATCATCAGCCCTCCCAGCACACTCTCCGGGAAGATCAGTGTGGTCGGTACGGGCTCTTGGGGGGAGGAGTAATCCCCGGACAGGGTGATTGGCGCTACTACCTGAGTCAGCCCCCTCCAGTAGACCCGCAGGGCTCCGGCAATTCGGTAAGGTGTTTCTGCTTTGATCAATGGATTGTTGAGCGGATCCTTTGGCAGAGGAGGCTGATGGAACCAGAGCATGAAGGCTCTGTGTGCCTTGGTTGCCCAGGATGCATCGGGGGGGAGCGGTATGTTGAGCGAGGGCTCGATGGGTGCGGGGAAGGCACGCTTGCGGATCTCGACGTAGACCACGAAGGCACCTGCCGCCGCTACCAGTGACACCAGGGCCCGGAACCCTCGCAGCGGTTTCAGCGGGTGGGTCATAGGAGCGAGCAGCAGCGCTGCGAACGGCAGAAGCGGTATGCACACCAGCGCGCTCTCCTTGGAGAAGAGCCCGAAGATCACTCCACCGAAGACCCCTAGCGGCATCAGCGGCAGCGGAAGGCGGAGGCTCAGCAGCGCCAGCAGCGCTCCCAGCCCCCCCAACACATCTGCGATACCTACGACCCCAGAGACTGCCTCTGTCAGCACTGCTGCAGAAGTGAAGATGAACCCTGCCAGCCAAGCTAGGCCCCGGTTCTTCAACAGCAGGAAGGTGAACACGGTGATGCAGGCCCCGTTGGCTGCATGAAGCAGTACGTTGAACCAGTGGGCTAGCCAGGGGTTTTTGGAGTACCCCCAGATAGCTCGCCAGATCAGGTTCGGGATGGGTCTATAAGAACCTACGCTACGATCAGGAGGCAGGCCCCAAAAATCACGCTGGAAGGCAGTGAGCCAGCCGCCGGTTTTTCCGTTGACGAAGGGGTTGGCCAGCAGGGCCTCCTGCTCGTCGAAGATGCAGTTGGTGGCTGGATGGCGAGTGTAGAGGATGGCTGCCAGCGCTAGCAAAGGCACCATGGCGACCCAGAAGGTGGGATCGTCGCCAACGAAGTAGTCCCGGACGATGCGCCAGGCACGCTCCCGAGGTAGCTCGGGGGGAGCTACGGGCCCGGGTAGAGCCGTAGCGGGAGCCTCTGGGGGGGGAGGAGGGTCCTCCTGCGAGGGGGGTGGGGCGATGGGTATAGGTTCGCAAAGCCATACCGGGAGCCATGATAAGGGGCGGGCAACTCGATATGCAAGATTTAACCCCAGAGGGACAGGCCGCCGTCGATGTAATACGTGCACCCGGTCACGTAGTCGTTGAGGTCGGAGGCGAGAAAGACGATCACTCGGGCGACTTCTTCCGGGGTACCGAGGCGCTTGAGGGGAGTGGCCTTGCGGCTCAACTCCAGCAGCTCCTCGCCGTACTGAATGGT
>JANWXX010000629.1 GCA_025057345.1 Polyangiaceae bacterium
CCAGTCGGAACCTGCTGTTATCGCCAGTGGACTTGTCGTCAACGAGCGCATTCTTGCCACCACCGCTGCTCTCTGGGACAAGAAGGGCATTGAACCGGTCGACGAGATCCGCGTCCTCATGCGCCCCTCGGTCATCTGTACACGCCCCCTTGACCCAACCTCCGAACTTTACCTAGTCACCCCCTCCTTCCGCTCCCGCCCCACCGAGAAAGATCCCCAAGGGGAGGTCGTGATCAGCAACCCTGCTACACTCCGGGCCAACCTCGCAGCACGCTTCAATAAACCCCTGGACAAGGTCAAGATCGTCGAGGGCTGCTTGCCCCCCGGGAAGTACGGCATGAATCTGGTCTATAGCACCGGACAAGCCTGGTCCCTCCCCAACGAAGCCGGGCGGTGCCGGAGCCCCCTTGAGGTAGAGCAACTGGATAGCCAAACCTGCAAGCAGGAAGCCCAGAACGCTAGGCCTATCCTGATGTCCCAGCGCTTTCACATTACCCTTGAAGGAACTCAAGAGGAAGGCTACTGTGAACAAATCGCCGGGATTGCAGCTGCCAATGCTGCCTCCAACGGAGCCGACCTTCTTGATGCAGGCAGCTATATCGCTGGTATTCCCGTAGCCTGCCTCAACGCCGCCGAGAAAGCCAACCCAGACATTCTCCGCCAGAAGATGTCCAAGATTCCCTTAGGCAACCATGAAACATCGAGACAAGGGGAAAGAGAGGAGAGGACTCGGTCATGTGTTGCTGATGATGGCAATCTTGTGCCATGCCAGCAATGCGCTGGGGGATGCGCGAACGGAAGCGCGGCGCTACTTCAAGTTGGGCATGGACCTCATCGCCCGAGGAAACTACGAACAGGGTATCGCTAACCTCGAGCGCGCTCACGAGATCCTCCCTCATCCCTCCGTCCTCTACAACATCGGACGTGCCTACGCCGAGCAAGGCGAGCTCCAGAAGTCCGTCGACGCCTACAAGCGCTACCTCGACACCAGCCCCCCCGATGCCGACGACGTTCGCAAGATCGTCGACCAGCTCCAGCGGCGTATTGAGCGCAGAAATGCCGCTCTGGCTGCCGCTCGCCAGACCCAACCGGCTCCCACCGGGCCCACTTCTCCTTCCGGCCCTCCCCCCCCTTCCGGGACCGAGGGGCCCTCAGGAACCGAAAGCTCCTCCTCCCCTTCCCTCCCTTCCCCCTCCGGGACCGAGGGCCCCACTGCCCCCACGCCCCCCGAGGAATCCCTCACCATCGCCGAGCGCAAGGAAGACGTCTTCGAAGAGCAAGTCGTCACTGCCTCCCGCGCCGCCCAGAGCCCCCTGGACGCCCCCAACTCCACCTCCATCATCACCGAGCAGGACATCCGCCTCTCCGGAATCACCAAGATCCAAGAGCTTCTGCGCCGCCTTGCCGGCGTCGATGTCGCGGTGATGACCGGCGGCGACACGGAAGTCAGCATCCGCGGATACAACAGCCGGCTTTCCAACAAGACATTGGTGCTGATCGACTACCGCTCGGTGTACGTCGACCTGCTCGGAGCAACCTTCTGGGAGACGCTGCCCATCGACGTAGAGCAGATCGAGCGGATCGAGGTCGTCCGCGGCGCTGGCTCCGCGCTCTACGGAGCCAACGCCTTCGCAGGGGTGATCAACATCATCACCAAAAAACCAGGAGAGGGCGGCAACAAGGTACGCGCCGGCTATGGAACGTATGGCAACGCCTTCGGCTCGGCGACGGTGAGCCGGCGACAGGGCGATTTCGCCTACCGCGTTAGCGCGGGCTACACCCGAGAAACCAAGTGGAGCCGCGATCTCCGTCCGGGGCGCGTCGACACCAAGACGCAGATACCCAACCAAGCTCTCGGTGCTGAGAATGCTCGCTTTGACATTCAAACCTCCCGCCGACTTGGCAGGGAGACAGAGCTCACCATCGGTGGTGGTGTGTCGCAGGTGTTCCGTAACCTCCTCGCAATCGGTAGTCTCATCGACTACAACATTGATGGCTGGACAGCAGACATAG